>CBDVAV010000064.1:0-11943 GCA_965372055.1 uncultured bacterium
AAAGACAGGCTTGATCGAGCCTTCCGCGAATTTAAAGAACAATAATCAATCTTTACCTTAGTAAATAATCATTCATTATTAACCTTTTCCATTATTATGAAAACTTTTTCAAATTACCTATTACTCATATCATTTTGCATCTTATTCTCTTGTGGTAAACAGGCAGATAATGAGCTGTTAGTCGATGGATTACTGTCCTCCGTGGAAGTAATCAGGGATCAATGGGGCATCAATCACATTTATGCTGAAAACCAGCACGATCTTTTTCTTGCCCAGGGATATTGTGCAGCGAAGGACAGGCTTTTTCAGTTTGAGGTCTGGAGAAGGCAGGCCACAGGTACCGTAGCTGAAATTTTAGGGGAACGAGAAGTGAAAAGAGACCACGGAACTAGGCTTTTTAAATTTCGTGGGGATATGAAAACTGAAATGGACTATTATCATCAGGATGGCGAAGAGATTATTACTGCCTATGTGGACGGTGTGAATGCATACATTGATGAAGTAATGCAAAACCCAGATTCATTGCCATTGGAATTTAGATTGTTAGGCATCCAACCCCAAAAGTGGACACCGGAAGTAGTAATTTCAAGACATCAAGGACTCTTGGGCAACATCGGGCAGGAACTATCACTGGGCAGGGCAGTAGCTAAAGCAGGAGTTGAAAAAGTAAAAGAACTAAGCTGGTTCCATCCCAAAGATCCATTATTAGACCTTGATCCTGCTATAAATGGCGACCTCCTTTTTGATGATATCCTTGGATTGTACAATGCCTACAGGAGAGGTGTTCAGTTTGAATCTTCAGATATTATTATAGCCTCTAAGAATAAAAAAAATAATCAACAATTAGCAGAATTGTTGAATCAAAATTACTATGTGGAAAATGAAGCAATTGATTGGACATCAATAGGAAGCAATAATTGGGTAGTCAATGGAAATTTGACCGAAAGTGGAAATACCGTGATGGCCAATGACCCGCACAGGAGAATAGCCGCTCCCTCATTGCGATATATGGCACACTTGGTAGCTCCAGGCTGGAATGTTATCGGGGGTGGAGAGCCTGAAATCCCGGGCATTTCCATCGGTCATAATGAATATGGCGCTTGGGGCCTTACGGTTTTCAGAACTGATGGCGAAGACCTATATGTATATGACCTTAACCCTGATAACTTAAACCAATACAAATACCAGGATAGCTGGGAAGACATGAATGTGATCCAAGAGATTATTAAAGTGAAAGATAGTGATGATGTAGAATTGTCTTTGAGGTATACCAGGCACGGGCCAGTTACTTTTATTGATTCTGCCAACTATAAAGCTTATGCTGTAAGATGTGCCTGGATGGAGCCGGGAGGTTCCCCATACCTGGCATCTCTGCGCATGGACCAGGCTCAAACCTGGGAGGAATTCAGGGAAGCATGTAATTACAGTCATATACCTGGTGAAAACATGGTATGGGCTGATAAGGAGGGCAATATTGGCTGGCAGGCTGTGGGTATTGCACCAATTCGCAGGAATTTCAGTGGGATGGTTCCCGTACCCGGCGATGGAAGATATGAATGGGACAATTACTTGGAAATCAAAGAGAAGCCAAATGTAACAAACCCTGAGGCCGGGTTTTTTTCCACTGCCAATCAAAATGTCACTCCGGAAAGTTATCAACATTGGGATGCGGTTGGATTTTCATGGTCAGATCCATTCAGGGGTGATCGAGTTAACGAGGTGCTGGCTTCAGGCGAAAAGTTGACAATGCAGGACATGAAAGCCCTGCAAACCGATTATCTGTCCATACCTGCCAGGGTACTGGTGCCATTGTTAGATGCGATAACTTTTGATACAGGCAAATCAAGCCAAGCAAAAGAAAAATTGATGAATTGGGATTATATATTGAACAAGAATTCGGTGGAAGCCGGTATTTATATTGCCTGGGAATCTCAGATAAGACGTAATGCAATCGATCAATTTTTACCGGAAGAACTCAGGGGTTTGATATTCCTCCAATTTACGAAAGTGATCAACTGGATAACACAACCAGGATCAAAGTTTGGTAGTGATAGTGACAGAAATAACTTTTTAAAGGAATCATTCGATCAAGCAGTGGGTAGCCTGGTAGAAAAATTTGGGGATAACATGGACAATTGGCAATACGGGCAGGAAAATTACAAACATGTATATATACGGCATGCATTAAGTGAAGCAGTTGACGATGAGATGAAAGCAACACTGAACGTTGGTCCGCTCCCCCGGGGAGGTAACAGTTATACCCCTGGCTCAACAGGAAGCGGCAATAACCAAACTTCTGGTGCAAGTTTCAGGATCATTGTAGATACAGGGGATTGGGACAGCGCAGTAGGCACAAACCCTCCTGGTCAATCAGGAGACCCAGAAAGTCCGTTTTACAACAACTTGTTTGATTCATGGGTTAATGATGAGTATTTTCCCGTGTATTATTCCAGGGAAAAAGTAGAGAGTGTAAAGGCGGAATCAATACTGCTGAAGCCAGTTAATTAGATATGAGATATGAGATGTTAGATATGAGATGTTAGATATGAGATGTTAGATATGAGATGTTAGATGTTAGATAGAAATTAAATGAAATACCAAGTATTTGCCTTAGTTATACTGTTATTCTCATTTGGTTGCCGCAACAGTGAATTAAAAGAAAGCAATTCAATTACTATTGTAGATAATTATATTGAATTACGCTCGCAAATTGACAGTCTAATAAATTATTATCATGAGAACCAAGGATTGAGCCTCACCATGTTGATTGCAAAGAACGACTCTATCATCTATCAAAATGCAACAGGTTATGTGCATCCTGAAACCAAAGAACCGTTGAACATTAATTCCGCTTTTAATCTTGCATCCGTTTCAAAGCAGTTTATTACCATGTGTGCCATGATATTGCATGAAAACAACAACTTGGATTATGACCAGGATGTCAAAAACTATATTCATGATTTCCCTTATGATGGAATCTCCCTCCGTCACCTAATGACCCATACCTCGGGCTTGCCTGAATATTTCGACTATTACGAGAAGTATTTTCCCAAGGATAAAATCTTTACCAACAGTGATATGCTGGAAATGTTTATCGAGCATAAACCGGACTTGAATTTTAAACCGGGGGATAAATACTCTTACAGTAATACCGGGTATTTAATATTGGTTCTTGCCTTGGAAAATGCAGCTGGTAAACCATTGACTGATTTTATCACCGAAAATATTATCAATCCTTTGAAGCTCACTAATACCTATCCATATAATCTCACTATGGAGGTTACTCCAACCAACAGAGTATATGGCCATCGTTGGAGTAATGACAGCCTAACACTTAATGATCTTTATAACATTGATGGTGTCTTTGGTGATGGCAATATGTATTCATCAGCAATTGATTTACAAAAATGGAGTCAGTCACTTTATGACAACGTACTTGTTTCGGTTTCTACACTAAAGGAGGCTTTTACCCCATTTACCCTTAATAATGGAGAAAAAAACAATTATGGGTTTGGCTGGGGAATAGCGAATAATGGCGAAAGAGTTTCTCATTCTGGCGGGTGGGTTGGCTTTTCTACTTACATCCAAAGAGACTTGAATAAGCAAAAGGAGTTGGTGATTTTAACTAATTCCAGCTTTAGCAATGGCAAAGAATTCAGGGAAAAGGTAAATACCATTTTGGAATTATATGAATGATCGAATCTCTTTTACACTTAAGATATTCATTCAAATACAAAAATTCTAAACTTTCAACCCAAAACTCATTGTAGCAATTAATTGAGTTGATATTTTAAGGGAAAAGATAAATGTCTTTTTGGTTTTATATGAATAATTGAATCCCTTTTACATTTAAGATATTCATTCAAATCTCGAAATTCAAAACTTTCAACTCGAAACTCATTGTAGCAATTAACGGAGTTGATATTTATTAAACAGGCTGTTTATTTTCATGGCAATTACCCCGAAAATAGCTTCTTTGATGATCCCGGAAGACATTTTTGAGACACCGCGGGTACGGTCGGTAAATATTATTGGAACTTCTTTGATCTTAAATCCCTTTTTCCAGGCTGAAAACTTCATTTCTATTTGAAATGCATAACCAACGAATTTAATTTTGTCCAGGTCAATGGCTTCCAGCACTTTTCTATTATAACATTTAAACCCAGCTGTGGCATCGCTTATGGGCATTCCTGTAATGAACCGCACGTAGGCACTGGCAAAATAAGACAACAATACTCTACCTATTGGCCAATTTACAACGTTTACCCCGCCAACATACCTGGATCCTATCACTAAATCATTACCTTCTTCCTTACAGGATCTACAGAGCTTGATCAGATCCACAGGATTGTGTGAAAAATCGGCATCCATTTCAAAAATGTATTCGTATCCTTGCTCCAAAGCAAATTTGAATCCATGGATATATGCAGTCCCCAAGCCCAACTTGCCATTTCTTTGCTCCAGAAAAAGTCTGTTCCTGGCATTGTCTCCATAGTTATCGGTCAGTTCCCGGACAATATCTGATGTGCCATCAGGTGAATTGTCATCAACAATCAGAATATCGAATGGCTCTTCCTGTGAAAATATATCAAGAATAATATCTTTGATATTTTCACACTCGTTATAAGTAGGAATGATTACTAAACTATCTCTGTTTGGCAAAGTTTAAACGATTATAAAAGCTGCAAAATACGTAGAAGTAATGAAATTTTAGCTTTATTTACCACATTAAACGCCCTTTTGATCAAAATTGTTTAAATAATTATACCTGAAATTGAATAGAGCTATTTTTTTGGATCGGGATGGAGTAATCAACGAAGAAAGAGGGGATTATACTTATAAAGTTGATGATTTTAAGATTATTCATGGCACTGCACAAGCACTACAAAAGCTTAAGAATTGCGGTTATTTATTAATTGTAATTACCAATCAATCGGGAATTTCACAGGGGATATACAGCAGGGAAGATATGAATTCCTGCCATCAATATATGAGTAAATCTATCGGTAATCCATTTGATGCAATATATTATAGCCCCTACCATCCAAAGATAAGCAAGTCCCTTTCTCGAAAACCCGACAGCCTAATGTTTGAAAAAGCTATTTCCAGGTTTGATATTGACCCCTCTAAATCATGGATGATAGGCGATAATGAAAGGGATTTGATACCGGCCAGGAAATTGGGTATTAAGACTCTTTATTTGGGACATGATAAATTGGAAATAAAGCCAAATGCACGAGCACAAACCTTGCTTGTGGGCAGTGATATAATCATTGAATATGAAAGATTGGATTGAGTTTTAAATCAACAATCATTTATCGTCCGATTTTTTTGTAAAATATAACTATTATCGAGCAATCTTTTCTTACATGAAAGTAAATTCTCTTCTTTCGGTGGGAAAAGTCTATAGCACAGCATCCGATGGCTTGAAGCCATCGGATGCTGTGCTATCTCAAGTAAGTTATCTATATTTGCCTGACTTCAAAAAGCGATATTTAATGCTAATACCTAACATAAAAGATGAAACCTCTCAACTAAAAACTGTGGTAATCGGTACAGCTAAATCATTGGGGGGGATACCGGAAATTGAAGCGGCATATGATCCAAAATCAAAAGAAAACATCCGCAACGGAACATATCCGGCCGAAAGTGACCTTGTTAAAGAATTGGACGATTTTGTAAATGTACTGAGCAGATATAATGTCAATGTATTAAGACCTGAACTTTTAGATGACTTAAACCAGATATATGCCAGGGATGTCGGATTTGTGATAGAAGATAAATTTATTCAATCACACATGGTTCCAAACAGGGAAAAAGAAGTACATGGAATTACACTTTTAAAGGGGCAAATAAACCCAGATCACATTATTGAACCCCCAGCAGAGGCAAGAATTGAAGGTGGTGATGTGATGCCATGCAACGGTCATATTTTTATTGGCTATTCCAAAGCGGAAGATTTTAATAATTACATTGTAAGCAGGACCAACGAGGCAGGTGTTGAATTCATCAAAAAGCAATTCCCAGGTAATATTGTAAAAGCATTTGAACTAAACAAATCCGATGATGACCCAATGCAAAATACCTTGCATCTCGATTGTTGCTTTCAACATATTGGGCTGGATCAGGCCATATTATATAAAGATGGATTTAAGCATGTAAGAGATTATCAATGGTTGATTGATTTTTTCGGCCCCGACAAAATAATTGAGATCACAAAACAAGAGATGTACCAACTGTTTAGCAACGTTTTCTCAATATCATCCGATGTGATTGTATCGGAGAAAGGTTTTACACGTTTAAACAATGGATTAAGGGACAGAGGATTTACAGTTGAAGAAGTCGGATTTTCTGAAATTGCCAAGATGTCCGGCCTGTTCAGGTGTGCAACATTACCCCTGATCCGTGAAAATAATCAATACAGTGGCTGAACAAATCACATCCCATCTTCTAATGATTAGACCTTCAAGCTTTGGTTTTAACCATGAAACCGCTGCTAATAATTATTATCAAAAAAAACCAGAAGATTTAAGCCGGGATGAAATCCAGAAACTTGCTATTAAAGAGTTTGATGAAATTGTATCAAAATTAAAAGGCCATGGGATTGATGTTATTGTGGTTGATGATGATCCAGCCCAACAGACATCCGATTCGGTATTTCCCAATAACTGGGTATCATTTCATAATGACGGCCGTGTAGGATTATTCCCGATGTATTCATCTATAAGGCGTAGAGAGCGAAGAGGTGATATTTACAATGAAATATTGCCCAGTCATGGTTTTGAAACCACTGATATAGTAGATTTCACAGAAAATGAATCAAACAACCAGTATCTTGAAGGTACCGGCAGCATGGTGCTGGACAGGGTAAATAAAATAGCCTATGCCTCCTTCTCTGACAGGACAGATCCTGACGTTTTAAATGAGTTCGCCAAAGCTTTCAATTACCAGGTAGTGGCATTTCATTCTTATCAATCCATATCAGGCAAAAGGGAACTTATTTATCACACAAATGTAATGATGTGCGTGGGCGATGATTTCGCAATTTTATGCAAAGATGCAATCGATGATCAATCTGAAAGACAACAAGTAATAGATTCACTGACCAAAACAGGAAAAGAAATTATATATATCACTGAAGAACAAACTCAAAACTTTGCCGGAAACATGCTAGAAGTTAAGTCTGATTCAGGCAATAAGTATCTTGTGATGTCTGAGACTGCTCACAATTCCTTAAATGAGCAACAATTGGAAGTTATATCCAACTACTGCACGATAATTCATAGCCCGCTGAATATAATAGAAACCTGTGGGGGAGGTAGTGCCAGATGTATGATGGCAGAGATATTTTTGCCACATCAATAATGTGATTTCTTTGTGAAGAAAACCACTACAAGCTAAGTTGCAAGAAACTCTGCAACTTGTAACTTGCAACATTGCCATTAAATTAGCGACATACAGGACTATGCCCTCAGTGTTGCAGAATGAAAGAAGTTTACTTTCAGACAGGCAAGAAGAACGTGGATTTTATAGTTTGATTAAATACCTTTGCGCCTCGACATCATAGACTAAATGAATCTTGAAGAAAAAATAAAAGAACTAATCTCCGAAGGTTTTAAAACCCTTTTTGAAGCTGAATTAAAAATCGAAGAAATTAAACTTCAGCCTACCCGTAGAGAGTTCAAAGGACATTTCACTTTTGTTACCTTTCCATTTTCCCGTATTTCCAGAAAATCCCCGGAAAAAACGGGGAAAGCATTAGGGGATTGGATGCATTCCCAGAACGATATCATTTCAGGTTACAACGTAGTAAAAGGATTTCTCAATCTTGAGATCAATGATCAGACTTGGCTAAAAGTTTTCAAGAATATTTTAGGGCAGAACCATTACGGTTTCAAAGAGCAGACCGGGGAAGAAGTAATGGTGGAGTATTCATCTCCCAATACCAACAAACCCCTGCATCTAGGGCACTTGAGAAATATCTTCCTGGGATATTCAGTTGCCAAAATATTTGAGGCAAACGGCTTTAAGATCCATAAAGTCCAAATAGTTAATGACAGGGGAATTCATATCTGTAAATCGATGCTGGCCTGGCAAAAGTTTGGGAATGGTGAAACCCCTGAAAGTTCAGGAATAAAAGGCGATCATCTGGTTGGGAAGTTTTATGTACTGTTTGAAAAACATTACAGGAAGCAAGTTGGGGAACTGATTGAAAAAGGGCAGTCGAAAGAAGAGGCCGAGAAAAATGCCCCCTTGATTAATGAAGCCCAGGAAATGCTCAGGAAATGGGAACAGAAGGACAAAGAAGTCTATCATTTGTGGGAAACTATGAATCATTGGGTGTACCTGGGTTTCGATGCTACTTATCAAAAGATGGGGGTGGATTTCGACAAGCTTTATTATGAATCCGATACCTTTTTATATGGGAAGGATAAGGTAATGTCAGGGCTTGAAAAGGATATTTTTTTTAAGAAAGATGATGGTTCAACTTGGGTAGATCTTAGTGACGAAGGATTGGATCAGAAGATTTTGCTGAGGAGCGATGGCACTTCTGTTTATATGACCCAGGACATTGGTACTGCTATATTCAGGTTCGAAGATTATCCGAACCTATCCAGGTTGATCTATACCGTAGGAAATGAACAGGAATATCATTTTAAGGTACTATTTCTGATCCTGAAAAAACTGGGCTACAAATGGGCGGATGGACTATACCATCTTGCTTATGGCATGGTGGACCTCCCTTCGGGAAAAATGAAATCAAGGGAAGGGACGGTAGTAGATGCCGATGACCTGGTTGATGAAATGATCTCCACTGCCGAAAAAAAGACAAAGGAACTTGGAAAAATAGAGGGGTTCACCGAGCAGCAAGCCAAAGAATTGTACCATGTACTTGGGCTGGGGGCAATCAAATATTTTTTATTGAAAGTTGATCCCTTAAAGAGAATGCTTTTTAACCCGGAAGAATCCATTGAGATCCATGGAAATACAGGCCCTTTCATTCAATATACCTATGCACGGATTTCTGCAATTATTAGAACCGCCAAGGAAAAAGGTATTGTAATTAATGAAATTGATATTAAAGGAGATATCGGTTTGAATCAATATGAAAGGGAGGTTCTGTATCTAACCTATGATTTCGCCAACAAAGTAAAGGAGGCGGCTGATGAAATATCTCCTTCGGTGATTGCCCAATATGTCTACGATCTTGCTAAAGCTTACAATAAATTTTACACGGAAATATCTATCTTTAATGAACCCGATGAAAATAAATTGTTATTTAGAGTGGCCTTTTCCCATGTGGTGGCCAGAACAATAAAAGATGCCATGGATTTATTGGGTATTGATGTCCCGGAAAGAATGTAATATGAAACCGGCAATGGCCGGAGCAAAATAAGGACACACAAGGGCATGATTAAGCTTTTCTGGTGATCCAAAATAGACTAAAGCAAAATATAAACAGATGAAGAAAGCACTACTACTAATTATTGTAACCGCAGGTTGTGGATTTAAAGATGTACGTACTAAACCTGATGATCTATCCCTTTTGCAAAGCAATAGCTCCATTTACGATTTTAAGATGAAATCCATTGATGGTCAATCCATTGATTTTTCAATCTACGAAGGCGAAAAACTGTTGATTGTAAATGTGGCTTCCGAGTGTGGTTTTACTCCCCAATATGAAGGTCTGCAAAAATTACATCAGGAATACATGGATAAAATAACCATCCTGGGCTTTCCTGCAAACAATTTTGGCGGACAAGAACCCGGCACAAATAGTGAAATAGCTGTTTTTTGCAAAGAAAATTACGGAGTTGAATTCCAGATGTTCGGAAAAATATCTGTTAAAGGGGAAGATATGCATCCTTTGTACAAGTGGCTTTCAGATAAGGACTTTAACGGATGGAATGATCAAGCCCCTGGCTGGAACTTTTGTAAATACTTGATCAATGATAAAGGTGAATTGCTCAAATTCTATGCTTCTGCTATTAAACCTATGTCCGATCAAATTCTTAACGATATTTTAAAGTAATTACAGAGTAATGCCTGGTTATAATATCTCTCCCTGGATTAATGCATTTAGGCTCAGGACACTGCCCCTGGCCCTGGCCAGCATTGGGATGGGAAGCTTTTTAGCAGCCTATGTTGGCGATTTTAACCTGGAAGTGCTGGTTTTAAGTGCTTTGACGACTATTCTACTGCAGATATTGTCCAACCTTTCCAATGACTATGGCGACAGTGTTCACGGTGCCGACCATGCTGGGCGAGTAGGCCCAGACAGGGCAGTGCAATCTGGGGCTATAAGCCGGGATACAATGAAGTTGGCAATGATAGTCTTAGCGATTTTATCATTGGTAAGTGGCATCTATCTTTTACATACCGCTCTAGGTTTTGGCACCCAATCATTCATGTTCTTCTTCTTACTTGGTTTGATCTCAATTATTGCTGCCGTGGCTTATACCGTGGGAAAAAGGCCTTATGGATATATTGGTTTAGGTGATCTTGCCGTGTTGCTTTTTTTTGGATTAGTGGGTGTAATGGGAACTTTCTATCTCCATACGGAGGTATTTAACTGGCAAGTATTTTTGCCAGCTCTCAGTTGTGGTTTTTTCTCTATGGCTGTTTTGAACCTGAACAATATGCGTGATATAGAATCTGATAAAACAGCGGGCAAATTGTCAATTCCCGTGAGGATTGGATATAAAAAGTCAGTCTATTACCACTGGTTTCTGTTGATGGCCGGAGTCTTTGCTTCACTGGTCTTCGTTTGGATCAACCAAGGATCCTGGTTCAAATACTCGTTTTTATTAAGTACCCCACTTTTATTGAGGAATGCCATTGCTGTTCATAATATTGACAATCCCGCGAAGCTCGATCCTTATTTAAAACAAATGGCCATTACCACTCTTATCTTTGTGCTAACCTTTGGCATTGGACTTCTTCAGGGACTTTAGGAACACCGATTTATGAATTTAGAGGTGTTTGTTTGATCAAAACTCAATAGCTTTCAGACTTTCAATTCTTTCGTTGCAGATGGTTTCCGTCAATTCCAGTAACTTTTTTGCTTCTTTGTTCCAATAGTCCAATTGTTCTTTTGTCACTGGAAACTCTTCTTCACTTTTATAACGTCCCCCTATGTAGGCAAAATTCAAATAATCAAACAGCTTTATTTGTTCTGGGGTTTCATAGGGCAATACCTCTTTAATTCTATGGTCAAGTTCCAGCACACGATACCTTAAAATCCTCAAATGGTGCTCATGGGGATTATAATGGGTATAAACCATTTCTATAGCGGTGTAACACATCTCAACTGTTTGCTGAAGCATGAAAGAGGCAAGTCTGAAATTATTTCTCGTCATTTTATGTTCAAATGAATCATAAAACTCATCAGCTTGATTAAACCAATTGTTGAAATCTTGTTCGGCGATTTCCCTTCTACGGGTTGGGGTTAGTTCCAGGGAATCTGCCAATTGATGTTTTCCTGAATCAAACAATATTTTTCCTTCCCGTTTGATGTCGGTAAAAAAGTACTGCTTTTCTTCAAGGTTGCTGTTTACAAAATCAATGCTTTCTATTATTAGTTGTACGGTTGTAGCGATGTCTTTAAATAGTCCGCTTAACTCCGGTTGTAAATCATCTCGGCTTTCCCTGTCACCCGTTACTACCAAAATATCGTAATCACTTTTTTTTCCTTGTACTTTGCCTCTTTTTTCTTTGTAGTTGCCCCTGGCATAAGAACCAAACAGCACCACTATTTCTGCTTTACCTGTCTCTACAATCCGTTGGGTAATAGTCTCCAGTTCAATGATTTTGTTTTCCGGCAGGTGGGATAATATTTGGTCAATTTTTTTCACTCAATCATTTGCTTTCCCAAACTTAAAGATTTTTAGCTTTGGTCTAATAGTGGGGTTAGGGTTTTTCTTCTTATCATCATCATACACT
>CBDVAV010000065.1:0-11926 GCA_965372055.1 uncultured bacterium
TATCATCCATAAGGTCATTAAAACCATAGGGATTGGTGAATCCTGGCTTTCCGACAAATTAAAGGATTGGGAAAAAAACCTTCCCGGGCATATAAAACTGGCATATCTCCCAAGCCTTGGCCAAGTTCGTCTCAGGTTAACTGGTAAAGCTATTAATCCGGAAAATTTGAAAATTGGAATAGACCTTGAAATTGACAAATTAAAAAAAGTAGCATCAAAGTACATTTATGGTTATGATGATGACACAATCGAAAATGCTGTTGGTCAACTTTTACTTGAAAACAAAAAAACCATAGCCACTGCGGAGAGCTGCACCGGTGGATACCTTGCACACAGGATTACTTCCGTACCAGGAAGTTCCAGCTATTTTCATGGAGGTGTTATACCTTATCACAACGATTTTAAAGAGGATTTGCTTGATGTTGCACATGATACGCTTTTGGATCATGGAGCAGTGAGCGAAGAAACTGTAATGGAGATGGCTATTAATGTGAGAGCCAGGTTCAAAGCAGACATCGGTGTGGCTTGCAGTGGAATTGCCGGCCCAAGTGGAGGCACTAAAGAAAAACCCGTAGGCACCATTTGGATCGCCCTAAACGATGATCAGGGAACTGTGACCAAGTTGTTGACTTTTGGCAAAGACCGCATGATCAATATCCAATTAACAAGCTTGACTCTATTGAACTTAATAAGGCAAAGATTGATTAAAAACAATGGTTAAATGTCCCTAATGCACTAAATTTGCCATGGTAATACTAAATTGATCCGGTATGGCATTAGTAGAGATGATAATGCCCAAAATGGGCGAAAGCATAATGGAAGCAACTATTTTAGGGTGGCTGAAAAAAGAAGGGGATGTTGTTGAAGCTGATGAGTCGTTATTGGAAGTTGCCACCGATAAGGTTGATACTGAAGTGCCGGCTACACATGGCGGGATCTTAAAGGAAATCCTTGCGCAAGAAGGTGATGTAATAGCAGTTGGAAAGCCTATTGCCATTATAAGTACCGATAGTGAAGAGGTCATAGAAACTGCTCCCCCAACAGCGTCGAAAGCTAAAATTAAAGATGTTGAACCGGTTTTAGATTCTGTGGAAGGATCTATCAGCCCTGATCCTCTAAAAAGCAACGGCTCTCCTTCTATATCAGTAGCATCTACCAAACGTTTTTATTCCCCTTTGGTTAAAAGTATTGCCCGGCAGGAAAATATAGGTATAAAAGTACTTGAAACCATTCCAGGTTCCGGTAAAGAAGGGCGGGTGACAAAAAAAGACATCATAGCCTATATCGAAACCCATACTGCTGCCCCTGTTTCTCCAGTGGTTGAAATAGGTATGCCATCGGTGAGCCCAACTATTCCCACTCTGTCCCCTGGACCAGTGCCAGCACATGCCCCGGTCAGTGGTGAAGATGAAATTATAGAAATGGACAGGATGAGGAAGATCATTGCCGAGAGGATGGTAGAATCGAAACGTACTTCTGCCCATGTTACATCTTTTGTGGAAGCTGATGTTACCGACCTGGTCACTTGGAGGAACAAAGTAAAAGATGAGTTCAAGAAAAGGGAAGGTGAATCTATCACTTTTACCCCCATTTTTATTGATGCAGTGATCAAGGCCATCAGGGATTATCCAATGATCAATATCTCGGTTAACGGTAACAAGATAATAAAGAAAAAAGCCATCAATATTGGCATGGCTGTGGCCTTGCCAACTGGCAATCTTATTGTTCCCGTAATTAAAAACGCCGATCAACTCAATCTATTAGGCCTTACCAAAAGAGTAAATGACCTGGCATTGAGAGCCCGGGAAAACAAATTAAATCCAGAAGACCTTGAAGGCGGTACTTTTACCATCTCCAATGTAGGATCATTTGGAAATGTAATGGGCACCCCGATCATAGTACAGCCACAAGTAGGAATTTTGGCAACAGGTGCAATTGCGAAAAAGCCCTCCGTAATTGAAACCCCAAAGGGTGATACAATAGGCATCAGGCATAAAATGTTTCTCTCGCATTCTTATGATCACAGGGTAGTTGATGGTGCATTGGGGGGAATGTTCGTGAGAAAAGTTGCAGATTACCTGGAAAATTTCGATATTGACATCACAATTTAACCTGAACTTTCAGTGATAAGCTCTTTCCCCCCGGAAAGGGCTTGTTCTATTTATAGACCAATCACATTGTATTAATAATTTCTCCATTTAAGATTATCGTGTCAATAATATCTGATCCAAAGGCATATGGAATGTAACCAATGGAGGGTATCTCTTTTGTTATGAACAAGTTGGCGGTTTTCCCAACAGTAATAGAACCGTGGCTATCTTGCAGATCCATTGCAAAGGCTGAATTGACAGTTGCCGCATTTATGGCTTCTTCGGGAGTCATTTTCATTTTAATACAGGCCAATGATAAAATAAATGACATTTTACCACAAGGCGAGCTTCCTGGATTGTAATCAGATGCCAATGCTACTCCCAAACCAGCATCGATCATTTTCCTGGCTGGTGGATAAGATGACCCCAGGAAAAAAGCAGCCCCAGGTAAAAATGTTGGCATGGTTTCAACCCCTTGCAAAGCCTCAATCTCTACATCGCTCATAACTTCCAAATGATCAACACTGATCGCTCCGGTATTGACCCCTGCTTGCACCCCTCCTGATAAATTAAGCTGATTTGCATGGATCTTTGGTTTTAGGCCGTAGTCTTTTCCAGCGGAAACAATCCTTTCTGTTTCATCTTGGGTGAAAAATCCGTCTTCACAAAATACATCGCAATAGGAAGCAAGGTCTTCCTCCGCCACCCTGGGAATCATTTCGTTTATTACTAATTCTATATAAGCTTCCCTGTTGTACCCCTTAGGTATAGCATGGGCTCCTAAAAAGGTTGATTTTACTGTCAAGGGGGTTTCTTCTCCAATTCTCTTTGCCACTTTCAGCATTTTGATCTCATCTTCAACGGTTAACCCATATCCGCTTTTTATCTCCAAAGCTCCAGTACCAAAACCAATAACCTCCCTTACCCTGGGCAAGGTTCTTTCATAAAGTTCGTCTTCAGTTATATCCTGTAACTTCTTTGCTGAATTCAATATCCCTCCTCCCCTCTTGGCAATTTCCTGGTAGGAAGCACCCTTGATCTTGTCAACGAATTCCCCTTCTCTGCTGGCCGCATGGACAATATGGGTATGAGAGTCCACAAAACTGGGAAATACATATTTGCCGCTTGCATCAATTTCAAGATCTGATTTTATATCCCCAATGGAGGTCATTTCCCCAAAACCGCTAATTTTACCTTGATCAATAATTAAATAGGCATCTTCAATCACGGGTAAATCCGCCATCTCCTTACCTTTAATCTTTCCCGGATTGTTTTCCCTGACTTGAACCAGTCCTTTAATGTTTTTAATTAAGAGATCCATGGTTCGCAATTTAAATTAAATCATAAATTAACCAACTAATAATTTATATTGAAGTTCAAACACTAAAATACTACAGGAACAAGTTGATGATCAATACAATAATATTTGACATGGATGGGGTAATAATTGACAGTGAGCCGATACATTTATCTATGACCAAGGAATTGCTTAAGCAATTTAACATTGAAATATCTAATAAGGAATTGCATACGTTCGTGGGTACTTCCAGCCGCAATATGTGGGAGCATTTTCAGGAAAAATTCAGTATATCCGATTCTTTGGATGAACTTCTTGAGCAAGATAAATCCAAATATTTTAAGTATTTAAGAGAGCATGATGTCAAGCCCATCCCTGGTGTGGTATCCTTGATCGAGGACATCTATAAGGCTTCATATCCCATGATCCTTGCCTCATCTGCGTCAGCGGAAAACATTGATATCACACTTAATAAATTTGGGATTGCCCACTATTTCAAGTTCAGAATGAGTGGTGCTAGCCTAAAGCATTCTAAACCACACCCAGAAATTTTCTTGACATCAGCTTCAATAACCAACACCAATCCAGGGAATTGCCTGGTAATAGAAGACTCCGCAAACGGGGTGAAAGCTGCAAAATCCGCTGGAATGAAATGTATAGGATTTAAGAACCATAATTCAGGCCTCCAAGATCTCTCCCAAGCTGATGTTGTTATTGATTCATTTGAAGATATTGATATCGAATGGATAAAAACACATTTTGATAATGAAGGGATTTCAAACTCGAAACTCAATAATATCTAACATCTATTACCTAACATCCATTATCTAACATCTATTATCCATTATCTAATTTCCAATTTCTTCTATAGTCGATCCACAAGTCAGCATTTGATCTCCAAAATATGGATTTAGTATGTTTTCATTCAGGCTTAGCCAGTCGGCACCCTGATTGTTATTTGCCATGGGACAATGCTGCAGATAAACAGTCTCTTCTGATAAAATCCCAAAAGTCTTGACCGCTCCAATCAATGCATTTGATAAATTAATAAAGTTCAACCTTCTTTGGTCTAGGTTATCATTGGTTTGCATTTCTTTTAAGCTACTGTCTAAAACTTTCAGATAATCCATCCATCTCATATGCGCATTGCCTTTAAGAAGTGCCATATCAACATTTTCCAATAATGATACTATATCTTCAACCGCTGCATTTGCTTTAACATTGTCACTTTCAACAAAATGATCCTTAAGTTTGAAATAACTCATTAGTACATTGGTTAGTTGTTCTTTAAATTTTGGATCAGTATCTCCAGTGTAATTAATGAGCTCTGGTATTTCTGTCACCGTGAAATGGTCTTTTTCTGGCACTAATTGTGTTGAAACAGGTTCAAACCCTGGTATTTGGTGATCATGCCCTGAATTGCTCATGCCACCATCAGGGTTCATCATGCTTGGTTTCCCTTGTAATTGGGCGGCCGCATCAATACTAAAGGTGCCATTAGTAACCAATTCTTCTCCAATATTAAGACCAGCAGTTATTACATAACTGTCTTCAAGTTCCGCACCTAAATCAACCTCTCTAAACTGAAAGGACGGGTAATCTGTATCTGGTAATTTCACATAGACTACTGAACGTTTCCCAGTCCACATAACGGCAGATTTGGCCACCGTTATCTGATTTTCAGACGTTTTCAATTTGGCATCTACTTTTCCAGATACAAACATTTCCGGTTTTAACCGTCTTTTAGGGTTGGAAATTTCAGTCCTTATCTTGGTTACCCTGGTTCTGGGATCAATGGATGGATCTATAAATATTACTTTTGATTTGAAATTCTGATCTGGGAGTGATGATACCTTAAAATCAATGGTGTTACCTATCTTGATCCACTGTAAATCCTTTTCATAAGCATCAAATACTACCCAGAGCCTACTTAGGTCTGCTATTTCATACAACGGTGTTCCGGTCTGGACATAATCACCTTTATTAATCATTTTATTAATGATGACACCTTTTTCTTCAGCGATGATGTCAAAATCAGATACTACTTCTCCCTCTCTTTCAATATCCTCAATCTGACGGTCAGTAAGTTTCCATTGCTTAAGCTTATTTCTGGCGGCAACCACAATTGCATCATTTGGTAAAACATACTTTTTAGCTTCAATAAGCTCTTTTTGGGCTGTTACTAATTCAGGGGAATACACTGAAGCAATTTTTTGCCCTTTTCTTATCTCTTCACCGGTGAAGTTCACGTATAGTTTTTCTATCCTGCCTGGAAAATGAGCGGTCTGGCTATAAACTCTTCTTTCGTCCATTAAAACCTTCCCGTCTAACCTCAATACTTTGCCGATTCCACTTGAAGTAACCTTAGTAGTTTGAATATTTGCCAATCTAACTGCATTGGGGGACATTTTAAGCACAGTCGGATCTTCAGAATCCATTTGGTCGACCGGAATTAGGGCCATACCACAAATTGGGCAATTTCCAGCCTCGGACTGCCTGACCTGGGGATGCATGGAACAGGTCCATAGTTCATTGGTGGATTCTAAATGTTCGTGCTCGTCTTGTTGCGTGGAGGATGGCGGGGCTGAACCCATGATGATCCAACCCAGGGCAAACCCCAATATCAATGAAATAATTCCCGTAGTTATAACAGGTTTTTTTAATTGTAGTTTCATTTTTAAACAGTTTTAAATTGTTTCTATCTCAAAAGTGACTTTAATTTTCTCCCAGGCAATAGAGATTTCGCCCTTGTTACCTTCAGTACTTTTTACAGTGTATGTAAGGTCTTCTATAGTTTCATCTAACACCTCTGGTTTTATATTAATTCTAAGAATATCAAGTTCCTGGTCATAATCATCTGCAAGGTGCTGATCAAAATTCTTGTTTAGGATTATCGTCCATTCCTCTGGGCCAGGGATGGTGAACAAAGCATATTTTCCGGCAGGGACTTCATTGCCCTGAATTGTTACTGCCGAAGGGATATTGATGGAAGTAGCACTATGTGCACCAGTTACCCATACTTCCCCGTACGTCACCAATCCGCCCCAGATAACCCGGCCCTTTACTTTAGGGGAGGAGTATTCGATATGGACATGGTTAGTCCCAATGTTATCCATAGCGGCTCTTTTCGGACTTGCAGGGCCAGTTTTTTCAGTTTCGTTGCTAGCTTCCTTATTGTCTTCAAGGGAAGTTTCTGTTTCTTTTTCAGCTTCCTGCTCAGTGGTATTTTGAGTACCACAAGCAGATAAAACAAATACAAAAGCAATTAAAATGATTGTTGATTTTTTCATGATTTTTGATAATTTAAAATTATTTAACATTTATTTAAAGTTGTAACTATTAACTGACCAGTTAATCACTGGCCAATAAATATTCTATTTTAGATTTTAATATATATTGATCTTTTAGGGCATGTTCAAAAGCTATCTTATATCCTAAAATTTGTTGTTGCATTCTCAGTATCTCCTCAAAATCTTTTCCGGCAGATGAATAATTAACCGTGAGGATGTCAAGTGCCTGTGAGGCCATTTGAATTTGACTTGTATATAATTCGATATTTCTATCAGCATCGTTCATCCCTTTTTTGATATTTTCAAGATCGGTGATAAAGTTGTTTTTCAAATTCTCAACTTGATATTCAATCTTTTGTTGATTGATAATTTGTTCGTTGACGCTGGCCTGGTATTTCTTCCTGTTCAGGGGGAGGGAAAAAGAAACCATGGGCATGAAAATATTCTTCCCGTTGTCAGGAACATCCATGTCGGTACGGCGACCCACCAATGCGTAATCCAACCCAAAGCCAAAAGATGGCTTGCCTGATAATCTTGCCACTTCTTGTAATCGACTGAATGATGACTTTTGGTATTTAAAATATTGGAATCTGGGAATTAGCTCAAATAAAGAATCAACCAATTGTGATTGATAAACCTGGCTACTAATTCGTGGCAATGTATTTGAAATTTGAATTTTTGATTGTGTATCACGGTTTAACAGAGAATTAAATTTTACACTTAGTGGTATTCTTTTTTCCTCCAGTGCCAACAGTTCATTTTCATTCTGAACAATTTGAAGCTGAACCCTGATCACATCCACCAAGCTTGTTTGGGCTACTTCATACCTGGACAAAGTCAAGCTTTCATAGGTCTTTAAAATTGTTAGGTTTTCATTTGTCAAATTAATAATCCTTTCAAGTTCATATAGCTCATACCAGGTGGATTTAACCTCAAAGTGTAGTTTGTTTTTTACTTCTTCCACTTCTTGCAGCTGGGCATTTGCTTTTTCCTCGTACACCAATCCTTTTGTTTCCAGAGTTCCAAACCAAGGCATGGATTGGGATATGGATATTTTTGCCTGTTGAGGGCCAACCCTGGTTTCGACAGGGCTTATGAAATATCCAAGTGAGACTCTTGGGTCTGGCAAAGCCGTTACTTGTTTCGATTTCTCAATGATTGCTAAATAGACCTGATAGTTTGCTTTGATTTCAGGATTATTATCATCGGCAATCTTTAAGTAGTCTTCCAAGGATTGTCCAACTAGGAGATGGCCAATCATTAGAAATCCGAGTAAGAGCAACTGATTCTTCATTTTCCGGAAGTATTGTAATTTATATGTGTTCTGCATTGAAGTCATATTTGCCAATGTTTATTGTTCATTTATTATAGGGGTCTTTTTGATTTTATTTTCCTGCCATGCTGAGTAAAGTACTGGTACTATAAACAGGGTAATGATCTGCATGATCATCCCTCCAAAGCTGGGAATGGCCATGGGAATCATGATATCAGATCCTCTGCCCACTGAAGTCAGAACAGGCAGTAATGCTAAAATTGTGGTGGCAGTGGTCATCAAAGTTGGTCTTATCCGCATCTTACCTGCCATCAATACGGTTTTCCTTATTTCTTCAACCGAGCCTGGTTTGTTTTTGCTAAACAACTGCTTTAGATAAGTAGCGAGTATAACCCCATTATCTGTTGCGATGCCAAACAAAGCAATAAAACCTACCCAAACAGCTACACTTAGATTTATGGTTTTCATCTGGAACAGTTCCCTCATATTTCTTCCCATGAAATCAAAATCAAAAAACCATTGCTGACCATAAAGCCAGATCATAATAAATCCCCCTGCGAAAGCCACAGCTATACCTGAAAATACCATTAACGAGGTTGGTATTGATTTAAATTGAAAATATAGGATCAGGAAAATGATGATCAAAACCAGGGGAACAACAATAGCCAGCCTTTCACTTGCCCTGACTTGGTTTTCATAATTCCCTGCAAAATCAAAACTAATCCCTGCCGGAACGGTCAGACTCCCTGAAGCAATCTTTTCATTGATCTGTTCCTGGGCAGCCTCAACCACATCAACCTCGGCATATCCATCCCGTTTATCGAACAAAACATACCCAATGAGAAATGTGTCCTCGCTTTTTATCACTTGTGGGCCTCTTACATACTCAATATCTACTAGTTGACCTAGCGGGATTTGAGAGCCTGTCTTTGTAGGGATCAGGATATTTTGGATTGTGCCGGGATCATTTCTCAATTCCCTGGGGTATCTAACCCTGATTGGATACCTTTCCCTGCCCTCAACCGTGGAAGTCAAATTTATACCGCCAATAGCAGTTTCTATGTAACGTTGGACATCATTAACGGATAATCCATAACGGGCGATAGCAGTACGATTGATATTAATATGAAGATAAGGTTTGCCAACAATTCTATCTGCAAAAACTGCTTCGCTTTTCACAGATGGAACCTCTTTTAGAATGTCTTCCAATTGCAAGGCAAATTGTTCAATAGTATGTAAGTCGGGTCCCTTTACTTTGATGCCCATGGGTGCCCTCATGCCTGTTTGCAACATTATCAACCTGGTTTCAATGGGCTGGAGTTTTGGTGCTGAAGTTACTCCGGGAAAATTGGTTACCTTGATGATTTCATTCCAGATATCATCGGGTGATTTTATATGCTCTCTCCACTGCCTGAAATAGACGCCGTTTTGGTCGGGGATCAATGTACTTGGATCAATAAACTGTTGATTGATCTTTTCCATCGCTTTATCTTCTCCATTAAGATCCCTGACTAAAAACCTTCCCTGTTCATCAACTTTAAATCGCAATCTCCTGCCATGAATGTCAGTTTTGTATTCGCTTTTATAGTTGATGACATTTTCGTACATGGAAATGGGGGCTGGGTCCAATGCACTTTCCACCCTTCCCATTTTACCCACCACCATTTCTATCTCTGGTATTGCCGTTACTGCCATATCGAGTAATTGAAGTACTCGTTTATTTTCTTCAATCCCTGCGTGAGGCATAGAAGTTGGCATTAGTAAGAATGAACCTTCGTCCAATGCTGGCATAAATTCTTCCCCAATTCCTGGAAATGCTGTTGTCCCCTTTGTCCAAAAATTTGAATTTCTAGGATCCAGACCGATTTTCCCCATTCCAGTGGCAATAGGACCAAACATTCCCTGGAAGCCAATCCATACTGTAATCCCCAAAATTAGAAAAAATGAAGGGATGGCAAGAAATATAATTTTATTCTTTAAACACCAATCCAGGATGGGGGCATAGTAATGAATCAACAAGTAAAAGGAGGCCAATAAAACACCAATCACCAACACCACAAAAACATAGTTGGAAAAAAAGCTGACCCCAACTCCCAATGGAAGCCACGATTTACTTAACGCGAGAGCTACTGCAAAAGCAACCAGGATTATTTTAGTGGACAGATAAATTGAATCCTGGATTACTGGTAATCTTAACCTTTGTTGATTAAGTTGGATCAGGCTGATAATGGCGAATAATATTGCTGTTATCCCTATCCATGCAGCCCCAAATATGGAAATGTAAATCCCCCCGATTACTAGCAGGATATTCAATACTGTTTTAATGTGTTTCTTTTGAACCTTCAAGTCAAAAAGCCAGTGAGCAAGAGGAGGAATGATAATCAAAGCCACTACTAATGATGAAAAAAGAGCAAAGGATTTGGTAAATGCCAGTGGCCTGAATAATTTCCCTTCCGCAGCTTCCATGGTAAAAACCGGGATAAAGCTGATGATGGTTGTCATTACAGCAGTCAAAACTGCACCGGAAATTTCAGTTGTAGCCCTGTAAATAACTTCTAAAGTACTCTCCCCATCTTTTTTCATCTCCAAATGCCGCAACATATTCTCTGATAGTACAATGCCAATGTCGACCATGGTCCCAATGGCAATGGCAATTCCTGAAAGGGCTACAATGTTGGCATCTACCCCGAAGTATTTCATGGCAATGAAGCTCATTAGCACTGCGATGGGAAGGAGTGATGATATCAGCAGTGAAGCTCTTAGGTTCATTACCATTATCAATACTACAATTACGGTGATCAAGATTTCCAGGGAAAGGGCTTCTTCCAAGGTGCCAATGGTTTCTTTGATCAATCCGGAGCGATCATAAAATGGTATGATGGTAACTTTTGAGACTGTGCCATCCGCTAATGTTTTCGAAGGTAAACCAACTGATACTTCATGGATTTTTTCTTTAACATTATTAATTACTTCCAATGGGTTGGAGCCATAACGTGCAACTACAACCCCTCCGACGGCTTCCGCTCCCGATTTATCCAGCAAACCTCTTCGTGTTGCTGGGCCGAAACTAACCCTGCCAACATCCCTTATCTTGAGTGGAATATTATTGGAAACGGACACCACGGCTTCTTCGAGATCTGACAGTTTCTTGACATATCCCAGTCCTCTTACCAGATACTCAGCACGGTTGATTTCAATGGTTTTGGCCCCAACATCCCTATTGCTGTTGATTACAGCCAACATCACCTGGTCGATGCCGATGTTATGGGCTTTCAAAGCATTCGGATCGAGATCTATTTGATACTCCTTAACAAATCCGCCAATTGATGCTACTTCAGAGACTCCTTCAGAGGATGAAAGGGAGTATTTTACATAATAATCCTGGATAGTTCGAAGTTCCTGCAAATCCCAGCCGCCAGTAGGATTCCCCTCGGGATCCCTTCCTTCCAATGTGTACCAGAAAATTTGACCCAGCGCAGTTGCATCTGGCCCTAACGCGGGTTGCACTCCATTGGGTAATATACCTGATGGCAAGGAATTGAGCTTTTCCAGGATCCTGCTTCTGCTCCAGTAAAACTCGATATCCTCATTGAAGATTAGATAGATACTGGAAAACCCGAAAACCGAAGAGCTCCTAATGGTTTTAACACCTGGGATACCCAAAAGGGAAGTTGTAAGAGGATAGGTGATCTGATCTTCAATATCCTGTGGGGATCTTCCCGGCCAACGGGTAAAAACAATTTGCTGGTTTTCACCGATATCAGGAATTGCATCTACAGGTACCGGGTCTTTGGGAAAACTACCTGTTGACCAATCAAAAGGAGCAGTAGCTATGCCCCATCCTACAAATAAAATAAGGAGGATAACCGCTACTAACTTGTTTTCTAAAAAGAACCTAATGATGGAATTTAACATTGGAATATAATATCAATTTCAAATTAAAATGACTGTGCCCGGAATCATATTGATGTATTCC
>CBDVAV010000066.1:0-11812 GCA_965372055.1 uncultured bacterium
ATAATGAACAGATGTTAAAGTATGTACTGGCAAGACAGGCACTTCCTCAATTAGCCGATCCTGAAGATATTGCTGGCCTGGCACTCTTTTTGGCTTCAGATGCTGCTTCATTTATTACCGGTGGGGTTTATATTGCTGATGGTGGCTATACTATTTGATTTAATTATTGGAAAACATGCAATGAACACCAGCCTTGAAATTAATACAAGATCAAATTATCATCACTAAAATCTAACCCTCTATCAAATAAAGAGTTTGAAAGTGGCAATAATCGTTTATGATTCCAGTTCTGATGGCCAATTTTATTAAACAAAGCATAAATCGGCTTAAATTTGTTGCCCATCTTAAGAATGGCAATTAATGACAAGGTTATTACTATTGGTTGGGCTAATCCTCATTGCTGAAAAGTCTCTTTCTTTTCAATATAAAAGGGCATTGAATTTAATTGCCAAGGGCAATCTCGAACAAGCCGAGGAAGTCGCTATCAAGTCCCTGGAAAAAGATACGCTCAATCCTGGGGCTAAATACATCAGGTCTCTCCTTTTCTCCCATGTGGCAAACCCAAACTACAACCTCGATTCATCTTATTATTTAATCCAGGAATCTATTGACGAGTTCAAACTGTTAGCTGAAAAAGAACTCGATAAGTTGCAAAAGGCCGAAATACAAGAGACAGAATTGGTTAATCAAAAGCTAAAGGTTGACAGCATGTCCTACGAGGTTTACCTGGCAATCGATACCGAAGAGGGTTATATTGAGTTTCTTGATAAGTTCAAAGGAGCGATCCAGGAGGAAGATGCCATCATCCGAAGAAATGATCGCGCTTACAAAACAGCCCGCAGAAAACACACTTTTGATGATTATGCAACTTTCATGGAAAAATACCCGGCTGCCATTCAAGTTCCTGATGCCAAAATAAATTATGAGAAGCTACTATATGAAGACCAGACATTTGACGGGAAACTTGAGAGCTATATAAAGTATCTGAAAGAGAAACCCGACTCCCCTCACCGGGAAGAAGCAGAAACCAATATCTATCATTTAAAAACTGCAAATAATTACCTTGAAGACTATTACTGGTTTATAAAAAACTACTCCCACTCCCAATGGATAGTCAACGCCACAAACCTCGCGTACCATATTTTTAAAGAAAACAAACAGCCAAAAGACTTCGATCCTGGGCCTATTCCACAATCTCTAAAAGATTCATTAAATAAAGTAATTGAGCTTGAAGGAGTTAAATATTTTCCATTCTTAGTGGACGACCTCTATGGATTGATGGATGAAAATGGAAATGAGATTGTAGTGCCTACTTTCATGGATCTGGATGAAAAGCATCTTTGTGAACCTTTGGACAATGATATTCTAATTGCCAGAAATGAGCAAGATCAGATACTTGGCCTCAACGGTAAAATACTTTTCAGTGGCAAACTTGAAGATGTTTCAGACCTGGGTTATGGATTTATAAAAATCAAGCCTAACGGGTATTATTATTTGATCCACAAATCTGGTTTTCGTGTGTTTGGTAAAAATTTCGATGATTTGGGTCTGATCGATGGCAAGTTGTTCACTTATAAAATGAACGACCGATGGGGTATTTTAAACTTTGCAGGAAATGAAATCTTACCAGCGGAATACAATGATATTTATGCGTTGGGAAGCTATGTAATCATCGAGAAAAATGAAAGAATTGCGGTAACCAATGTTGAGCAATTGATTGAGGGAAACAAAAATCCATTACACTTCGCTTATGATGAAGTGGAACTTTTAGAGGATGGACACCTCTTATGCTTTTCCGGTGCCAATGAAGCACTGATTGATACTTACCTGGATGAAATAATTCCCTTGAAAGAACAGGAAATTTCCGAAGTGGACCTGTTTTGGATCATCCGGCAGGAATCATCAAGTATATTAATTGATAAAGAATTCCCGCAAGCGCTGGCCAGTTTTAATCAATTGTATTATGATGATCAATGGCTCGCACTTAAAAAAGGCAATAAGTGGTCATTATCGGAAATAAATGGCGATATCAATCCAAAGTATATTTATGATTCACTTAATCTGATCTCTGAAGAAATCCTATATGTGGAAAAAGATGATTCGGTTTATGCCTGGTTTAGTCAGGACATAAAACTGGACCTTCGGCAAAGCAGCAAAATCCAATTGCTGAAACCAGTTGAAAACCCTTCTGATTCCAGTCACAACCACCTTTTAACCTTCGATAATGACAATGTGAAAAGGCTGTACAACTACCAGGGCAAAAAAATACTTGGCGGTTGGTTTGATAAGGTTAGCGTGGTAAATGACTTTCTTTTTATTGTTGAAAATGATGGTAAAAAAGGAATCTCCGATACCACTGGCCTAAACGTGTTGCCAATTGAATATGATGCCATAGGAGATTATAACCAGGGTAATATATCAATTCTCAAAGATGGGAAATTCGGGGTTTTCAATTATCAGAGAGGCCTGTTGGTAGATCCAAGCTATGATTTTAATATAAGAATTTATAATGACTCCACCCTGATTGCCGGAAAAGATGGCAAGTTTGGACTAATTGATCTTAAAGAGAATGAAATTATCCCGTTTAATAATCAACAGATAATTTATTGGAACCCCCAACAAGCCCTTGTCCAAAAAAATGACATCTGGTATCTGCAAAGCTTTTCAGGGGATTCCACTCTGATAAAAGATTTTGAATTTATAATAAACAGTCCCGTGGAAAAAAGGATTTCCTTTCTAGGGGAAGACGGTTATGGAGTGATAAGCAGCCAGGAGGGTATTATTATAGACCCGGTTTTTTCTGAAATAATTAACATTGGGACTACTGAGAAACCCTTTTACATGGCTTCCAAATACGTGGAACAAGCGGGGCTCCATGTACTGGTTTACTATAATCATAAAGGGGAAAGGGTTAGAAGGCAGGCATTGACCGAAGAAGAATTTGATAAAATAATCTGTGAAAAAGAATAACTTACAATTTAGGATTTAAGATGATTCAATGAAAATAAAAACTAAAAACAAATGAAAAGATTAACAAGCATAACAATCCTGCTTTTAACAGTTTACTCCTGCATTGCACCTCCTTATACCGTAAGGGTCGGTAAACCAAAACTGGTAGTGGGAATTATTGTAGACCAGATGAGGAATGATTACCTATACAGGTACTATGATAAATTCGGAGAAGGTGGATTCAAAAGGTTCGTTGATAAGGGATTCGTACTAAAAAACGGACATTATAACTATATACCTACCAGTACCGGGCCTGGCCATGCATCGGTGTATACCGGAACAACACCGGCTAATCACGGGGTAATTGGAAATGGTTGGTATGATAAAACATCCAAGAGATCAATTAATTGTGTTGAAGATACAACAGTAATCACATTGGGAAATGATTCAAATGCTGGACTATTTTCTCCTAAAAATTTATTGGCCACTACGATTTCCGACGCTTTAAAACTCTCCAATAATTTAGAATCAAAAGTAATCGGGATATCACTCAAAAACCGTGGGGCAATTTTACCGGCGGGAGGATCAGCAGATGGTGCTTATTGGTATGATTGGAACAATGGAATGTTTGTTTCCAGCACTTATTATCACGATAAGTTACCTGGTTGGGTCATTGATTTTAATGATCGAAAACTGACAGATGAATACCTAAATCAGACCTGGAATACACTTTTACCGATTTCTGAGTATACGGAAAGCGGGCCTGACGATACACCCTATGAAAGAAAATTTCGGGGGAAAGAACTTTCTACCTTTCCTTACGATCTTTCCTCCTTGAAAGAAGAAAATGGCGGCTACAATCTGCTGGGAATAACCCCTTTTGGCAATGCATATGTAAAAGAAATGGCTATTGCTGCCGTTGAAGGTGCAGCCATGGGGCAGGATGAAGTTACAGATTTGCTGGCAATAAGTTTTTCATCAACAGATATTGTCGGACATTCTTATGGCCCATTTTCAGTTGAAGTTGAAGATATTTATTTGCGCCTGGACAAAGATCTATCTGACTTATTCTCCTATTTAGATCAGGAAGTTGGGGAAAATGAATACTTGGTTTTCTTAACTGCCGATCATGGAGTAGTTGAAGTTCCCCAATTTATGGTTGATAATAAATTACCTGGAGGGTACTTTACTACTACTAGGGAAAATCAACAGAAAGTCCGGGATTATTTGCAAAATATTTATGGGCCAGGGGATTGGGTTGAGAATTTCAGCAATAACCAAGTGTTTTTAAACAGGAATCTAATCCAGAATAGAAGCATTAATTTGCAGAATATGCAAAGAAAAGTTGCAGATTTAATTTTAGGTTTTGAAGGAATTTCAAACACCTACACTGCTAATGAAATTGTTAATACTTCTGACGATGGTACCGGTATCAGAAATTTGGTGTACAAAGGTTACAACATGGAACGATCCGGTGATGTAATGTACACCCTAAGATCGGGCTGGTTATCTAGCAGTAGTCCTCAAGGTACTTCTCATGGGTCAGGCTATAATTACGATACCCACGTTCCAATTCTTTTTTATGGTTGGGGAATTCCACATGGAGAAACTGTCATCCGTTATAACATTACTGATATTGCACCTACCCTGTCTATGTTGCTGGATATTCAACTGCCCAGTATGAGTACTGGAAAGCCTATTGAGGAACTGTTTTGATTCAATTGTATATTTATAATAAGTTGAAATGAACAAGGATACATTAAATACCCCATTTTTATATCGCAAGGCTGGAATTGGTGATGAGCAATAACCAGAAATTCTAATTCCGGGTTAAAGATTTTGAGTTTGGGATTTCGTGTTTTGAGTTTCGGATTTTTTCAAGTGTTTTGCCTCTCAACCAATTGAACACGATAACAGTTGTTTGATTGATCTCTATTTCTATTTTCCTCCCCCTATTTATTCCGATTCATCCAGTAGGGTTTGGTTTCCGGCTCATGATCTTGACCAATAATATCTTTATATAATTTAGGCCTTCTTGCATTTCTGTACCTATAGCCACCTGACAATTCTATTTTATCTTTCACAATTTTTGCAATTGTAATGTCATTTTCGAAGGATCGTATCTCGGAAAGTACTTCTCCGAATGGATCAATAATCATGGAGTTTCCATTCTTTAATTGTTCACCATCATAACCAATTGGATTTGCAAATGCATAGTAAACGCCATTATCGTAAGCCCTTGCCGGAAGCCACCTCATTAACCAATTTCTACCCTTTGGTCCGTCAAATTCCATTCTTAATGATGCAGGGTCATTTTTTCTATTCTGCCACAATTTGTCATCCACATAACCCCGTCCTGGCATTGCGGATGGTGTACAACAGGTAACATGTGGGGCGAAGATAAGCTCTGCTCCCAATAAAGAGGTTGCTCTAACATTTTCAATAACATTATTGTCGTAACATATTAATATTCCACATTTCCATCCAAGTAGATCAAAAACAACATACTCATCTCCCGCTGAAATAAATTTGCTTATAAAAGGATGTAATTTTCTATATTTCGCTACCAATTCATTGTTTGAGACACATACATAGGTGTTATAGATTTTGTCCTCATCTTTTTCCAACAAACCTGCAAGAATAGGGATATCATATTTATTTGAAATTCTCATCAATTCCTGGGTGCTATTTCCATTTGGAATTACTTCGGCAAGGGCTGAAATTTCAGTTAGAGTAAGATCCTTTGTGAAAGTATAGGCAGTGATAGCCATTTCATGAAAACTAATTAAGTCAGCTCCTTTTGATTTGGCTCTTTTGGTTAATTCTTCAATTACGGATAGATTAAATTTCTTTTCTCCATCCTTTGGTTCAAATTGAGCAACTGCTATATTCATTTGAATGCTTTTGTCAACATAATTTAACTATAAAGTGCCGAAATAGATCAATTTGAAGCAGATGATACCAAAATCCAATAAATGATCCTTTATACTTATGCTTATTGTGGTCTTTCGTATTACTTGAATCTACAAATAACTGACTTCAGTAATACGTATATCACATTATATAAAAGTATCAATAATCCCTTATGTATTCACCTATTTGTAAATAAATAAGGAGCATTAAATTCATACTCCCAATTCATCGAGAGGCTTTTTAATTTAGTCAATTTCTCCGTGGTTTATCTGACCTTCCACAGTCATTTACGGTAAATTTATTTATTGAAGATTGTAGACCACCAGAACGCTAGCGATAATTTATATGTGCAAAATATAATTGATGTCCTGTGATTTAGAATATTCACTTGGGGTGGAAAAGTCAGCTATTTTAACTAACTTAATATTTCGCTTGCCCTTCATAACCACCCCTACTATAAACCAGTATGATTAAGATTATTTCCACCACAAGAGAAAGACAATGAAAATCAAACCGGAAAAAATCCTAAAGTTAATTGGAGAAATTGATTTAATTATTACCGCTATTAAGGATCAGGAGTTGATGTCTTCGGAAAAGCTGGAGTCAATATGCCCTGATCATTCAAAAAGTGCAAGAAACCTTATCCACTATACAACCATTAGGTCCTTTGATATAAGAAGCATACAACGTAGGCTCGGAAATTTGGGATTGTCAAGGCTGGCTCGTGCAGAGGCACATATTTTGGCCAGTTTATTAAATACTAAGTTTATTTTGCATAAACTATTGGGAAATGTAGGCAGTGAAAGTGGTAAATCAGGACTTTCTATAAAAAGGGGGGAGAAAATTCTCACCAAGCACACGAAAGCCTTGCTTGGTTATCGGTCTAAAGGACGGAGAGTGAGAATTATGGTAACACAGCCAACAGAGGCAGCATATAACTACCAAATGGTCGATGATATGGTTGCCAATGGAATGAATTGTGCAAGGATCAATTGTGCCCATGACAATACTATCGTCTGGAAAAAAATAATTGACAACGTGAAGAAAGCCAGTCAAAAACACAAAAGGAAAATTAAGATTACCATGGATTTGGCTGGCCCGAAAATCAGAACTGGATCTATGGTGGCAGGCCCCAAGATCAGAAAATTTTCACCACGAAGAAACGATTATGGGAAAGTCGTAAATCCTGCCCAAGTTGTATTTGTTCCTTCAATTGAAGAAGATTCCCCGCCAGATTACATTCAAGTTCCCCAAACTTGGATTGATAAATTACAAACAGGAGACAAAATAACCCTAAAAGATACCAGGGAAAAGCAAAGAACTTTGGAGGTTAAGGAATCAGCTGATAACCATGTATTATTAACAAGTACTGATACAATATATATTGGAGTTGAATCAGTACTTAATCCTGAGAGAGATGACCTTGAACCTATTAAAGCCGGGATATATTCCTCTATAGAACAAGTTATAATCTTAAGAGTTGGAGATCAAATTACAATTCATAAGAACCCTGATCAAGGGGAACCAGCCCTGATGGATGAAAATGGTAATGTGATCAAAAAAAGCCACATTTCCTGCTCATTGCCCGAATTGATAAATATGGTTAAAGAAGGAGAAAAAGTCTTCTTTGATGATGGCAAAATCGGGGGGATAATTAAGGAAATTTATCCAGACAGGTTCACGGTAAGCATTACCCATGCAAAGAAAACCGGATCGAAATTGAAGGCTGATAAGGGCATTAATCTGCCACATAGCGAACTAAATGTATCCGGTCTCACGGAGAAAGATAAAAGAGATCTAAAATTTATCGTGGAAAATGCAGATGTAATCAACTTTTCATTCGTCAATACTCCTGAGGATGTAGTGGAACTATTGGAAGAATTGGACAGGTTAAACACCCGTGATAAGGTTGGCATTATTCTTAAAATTGAAACTATTAAGGCATACAACAATTTGCAGGAAATCATTCTTGCAGCCATGCAAACCAGCCATATTGGTGTTATGATAGCCAGAGGTGACCTGGCAATAGAAACAGGGTGGGAGAATATAGGCCGAATCCAGGAAGATATGCTTGATCTTTGCAATGCAGCACATATTCCGGTAATATGGGCCACACAGGTATTGGAAAATTTGGCGAAGAAAGGACTGCCTTCAAGATCAGAGATTACGGATACATTAACTGCGTTACAAGCGGAATGCGTAATGCTAAACAAAGGCGAATACATAAACGAAGCCATTACATTATTGGGCAATATTTTAAGCGGGATGGAGAGTTACCAGGCAAAGAACGCACCGATGCTGCCAGAGCTTGAAAAATTGGAACGAACTATCCCGTAGCATGCTACATGCATCCATCGGATCAATATTTTTCACCCAGCAAGGCTGGGAAACTGAACCTTCGTCAGTCCTTTGGCGAATTAAATGGCACATGATAATTATACCACAGGTGTTTTTATAAGTCATTTGCAATAAATAGCACCCAACTATGTTCTTTTTTAGGGATAATCATAGTTTAGACCAGTTTTTGTAGTAAATATTGTGTAGAAACTGTGAACAAAACCTAATTTCATTGAGATTGATCATTATATCCTGTGATCTAGGTCATATTAACAGTATAATACAAGTATTATTTTAAGGGCAAACTAAAACCTAATTATCGATTAATCTGTATTAAATAAGTGGAAAACACCTTAATTTTGCAGAGAACGTGGTATCAAAAAATTGAAGAAGCCCGCAGAGAAAATAAATCAAAAATTGTAGCAACTAAACAGGCTTAACCATGCCGAATATATTTATCCCGAAAGAGTCTGCCAAGAATGAAACCAGAGTGGCGGCGACTCCAGAAACTGTAAAGAGAATGATAAAAGCTGGCTTTAGAGTAACAATAGAAGCCGGAGCAGGCTATAGGGCAAATATCCCAGACAAAATGTACCTAGAGGCAGGAGCGGAGGTAAACAGTGGAAACGAAAACCTCTGGACTGAGGCTGATATTATTTTAAAAGTAGCGGCTCCAACAGAAAACGAAGCAAAACTCGTAAAATCAGAAAGTATAATCATTGGATTTTTAGCCCCTTATAAGAACCATGAAATGGTCAGTACTTTTGCCCAGAATTATGTTAGTTCATTTGCCATGGAATTAATCCCAAGGATTACCAGGGCTCAGTCTATGGATGCATTGTCTTCACAAGCCAATGTAGCTGGATATAAAGCAGTATTGCTTGCCGCCGCCAAGCTTGAAAAATACTTTCCACAATTAATGACAGCGGCAGGTACAGTAAGGCCGGCCAGAGTAATTGTAATGGGAGCTGGGGTAGCAGGTCTACAGGCAATTGCTACCGCCCGGAGATTAGGGGCTATCGTTGAGGCCTCAGACATACGGCCTGAAGTCAAAGAGCAAATACGGTCTCTGGGGGGGAAATTCATTGAACCACCACAATTGGATAATGGCACTGCAAGTGAAAATGGCTATGCAAAGGAGGTAACTAAAGAATTTTTACAAAAACAGCAAGAAACTGTAGCTAAACGAGTGGCTGAAGCTGATGTTGTGATATGCACTGCTTTGATACCTGGAAAACCTGCACCTAAGTTAATCACCAAGGAAATGGTAGAAAGCATGCACCCTGGTTCCATAATTGTAGATCTTGCAGTAGAACAGGGAGGGAATTGTGAGCTCTCTCAACCAAACCAGGAAATAACAGCACATGGAGTACACATCCTAGGTTATTCTAATTTAGCCAGCACCGTGTCAAATGATGCTAGTATCCTTTACTCTAAAAATGTTATGGCCCTGTTAAATCTTATGATTAAAGATGGAAAAATTGATTTGAACATGGAAGATGAGATCATTAAAAAAACATTGCTTACCCACCAGGGCGAGATAACACATGAACCAACAGCATCATCATTAAAAGAAGGCATTGAATTATGATAGGACCTTTTCTCATTGGAATTTATGTATTTGTTTTAGCCACTTTTGTTGGATTTGAAGTAATCTCTAAAGTGCCTGCTACATTACATACTCCGTTAATGTCAGGAGCCAATGCCATTAGCGGAATTACCATTGTAGGTGCAATTGGCGCTGCTACGAATTCAGATCCAACCACTAGCAGTATTCTGGGTACCATTGCTGTAATATTTGCCACTATCAATGTTATTGGTGGTTTTTTGGTTACCGATAGAATGTTAAAAATGTTTGGTAAAAAGAAATGACGGACATTTACGAATTTGATGCCGTACATGGCATAATTGTTCCCATTATATATTTATTGTCCGCAGTTCTTTTTATCCTGGGATTAAAGCGCATGAGCCGCATTATTTCTGCCCGGAGTGGCAATAGGTTGGCGGCATTTGCCATGTTGTTGGCAGTTATTGGCACTCTCCTGGATATTGGATTGGTAGATTATAAGTGGATCATTACCGGGCTAATTATAGGTGGAACAATAGGGGCAGTAGCAGCAATCAAAGTGAAAATGACAGCTATGCCCGAAATGGTGGCATTATTTAACGGATCAGGGGGAGCTGCGTCTGTTACTGTTGCAATAGCCATAGTTTGGCTTCATATAATTGAATCGGGGGCCAACCAAGCAGCATTTGAAGTCATGGGGCCATCACAAGCAATAACCATAGGATTATCAATACTGATAGGCTCAGTCACATTAAGTGGTAGTTTAATTGCATACCTCAAACTTCTTGGAAAGATAAATAAGGGAGAACCAATTTTATTACCTATCCGCCATGTTTGGTCGTTGCTATTGATACTGTCGACAGTATTCCTAAGTGGATATTTAGCTTTTTATTCAAAGGATGTTACAACTATCGGTACCACGATTTTAATGATTACAGGAGCCAGTTTGATCCTGGGGGTTCTTCTGGTAATCCCTATCGGCAGTGGCGACATGCCTGTTGTTGTGTCATTGCTCAATTCTTATTCTGGTTTGGCTGCATGTGCCACGGGTTTTGTTTTAAACAATTATGTTCTGATAATTAGCGGTGCTTTGGTCGGTTCTGCTGGAATGATATTAACCAACATTATGTGTGTGGCCATGGACAGGTCACTGTTAAATGTATTGGTTGGTGGATTTGGGGTGCAACCGACCACAGGAGGAGGTAAAGATGAATACAACAATGTAACGTCAGCGGGTTCAGAAGAAGTGGCAATGGTATTGAAAGATGCTGAATCTGTAATTATCGTTCCCGGTTACGGACTGGCTGTTGCCCAAGCACAACATGCAGTGAGGGAAATGGCAGATCTTTTGGAAAAACGCGGTGTCAAAGTGAGTTATGCCATCCATCCGGTAGCGGGGCGAATGCCCGGTCACATGAACATTCTTTTAGCCGAAGCAGATGTTCCTTATGATCAACTTTTTGAAATGGACGATATTAACCCCGAGTTCAAAACTACAGATGTAGCGATATTGATTGGAGCAAATGATATATGCAATCCCGTAGCACTTACCGATCCTGAAAGCCCGATCTATGGCATGCCAATTCTCAATGTGCATGAAGCTCATAATGTCTTTATTGTTAAAAGGAGTTTAAGCCCCGGCTATGCTGGAATTAAGAACCCTTTGTTCGAAGCACCCAATGCTTCCATGTGCTATGGGGATGCCAAACAAATGATCAATGGATTCATTTCCGAGATTAAGGCATTGCCGGATTAGAGTTCGAGTTTGAGTGTGGGTGTGTGCCCGCCTACGATTAATCTTCGGCGGATAAATGTGAGATTTCCTTACGTAGGTTTTGACAGAAGTGAACTCTTTCGGAATTTAAAATCCAGCCTGTAAATATTTTGGCTTAGTTATTGGTTTCTAACTATTTGAGCAACTATTGTGTCTTAATATTAACTAAATTAATTACATGCTAAAAATTAAGTGGATTTATGTGTTTTTCATTTATATGGTTTTCTCATGCAATAAAGAGGAAATTAAAACTTGTGGTGTAATTAATCCTG
>CBDVAV010000067.1:0-11807 GCA_965372055.1 uncultured bacterium
AATCTGTCAACTTTATTAAAGACTAGGATTATAGGTTTGTCCCTGGCCTCAATTTGTGCCAATGTTTCATTCACTACTTTGATATGGTCCTCGAAAGCGGGATGGGAAAAATCAACCACGTGCAAAAGAATATCCGCCTCTTGCACTTCTGCCAATGTAGATTTAAAAGATTCAATTAAATGATGGGGCAATTTACGGATAAAACCTACCGTGTCTGATAACAAAAATGGAATCTGTTCTATTACCACTTTTCTCACGGTAGAATCAACCGTGGCAAAAAGTTTATGTTCTGCCATTACATCAGCTTTTGAGAGAAGGTTCATTAAAGTTGATTTTCCAGCATTTGTATATCCCACCAGTGCAACTCTTACCACATTACCTCTTGATTTTCTCCTGGTAGCACTTTGCTTCTCTATTTTTTCCAGCTTCTTTTTTAAATTACTTATCTGGTCCCTGATCACCCGTTTGTCGGTTTCTATTTCCTTTTCACCCGCCCCACCTACAGTTCCTGTGCCACCTCTTTGTCTTTCAAGGTGAGTCCACATCCTGGTTAGCCTAGGCAACAGGTATTGGTACCTTGCCAGCTCAACTTGCGATTTGGCCTGCGAGGTTTTTGCCCGGTGCAGGAATATATCAAGGATAAGCAGGCTTCGGTCATAAATTTTAACATCAAGTGCCTCCTCCAGGTTTCTCAATTGTGAAGGGCTAAGGTCATCATCGAAAATAACCATGTCCGCTTTACTTTCGGATAATTTATCTTTTACCTCCATCAACTTGCCCTTGCCCACGAATGTCGCGATATGGGGGGCGTCCATTCTTTGTGTAATGCATGACAAACTCCTGATCCCCAGGGTTGAAGCCAGGAATGACAATTCTGACAGATGTTCACTCAACTTCTCCTTCGATAATTGCCCTGTCCTCAGTGCCACTAATATGGCAGTTTCTTCTTTGGGTTCGGGAATTGCCATTAGTTCACTTCAAGGTATTTATATACTTCAACAGCTTTTCAATCTCTTCCGGATGCAAATCATTCTTATACTTGGGCATTATTTTTTTCCCATTGGTAATCACGGATTTCATTTCATCTTCAGAAAGGGTAGAGGATGTAAGATCAGGGGCTTTAAATAAACTCTTTTTGCCATCTGTTCCATGACATTCAGTACAGAGGGCATTAAAAATTATTTTCCCTTGTTCTACTTCAGAAATGCTTTTATCATATTCAATATCCTTATACGACCTTTTAAACTTTGCACTTCGTGTTTCGGCTACACCATAGATGTATACAAAAATAATTAGTGAAGTTAAAGACAAGGCCACATTTCCCCTTTTAATTCCAATTATCCCTAGAGGGACTGCCACTAACATCAATACAACTTTTGCTACCATATAAAATTCAAAGTTTCCCTTTAAAGTCAGGAGATACCCTCCCGTTAACAGCATTAGAGTTCCCAAAATCATATCGACAATCTTAAACCTATTTCTGATGCGGTCAAGAGTACTGATCTTTCCAAGTATTAACAGCACGAGTTTTACCGTGAAGAAGCCCAAGAACAAAATTACCAAGGTAACATGCAGATGTAATATTCCTAACTCCATATATATTTTTTGATAAAATTAATCATTTGATATTTGACCTAATCATTAGTTTGTGAAAAAAATCCCACAATGATTGGTTACAATAATTAGTTTAATATGATATAATGATGATAATAATTAACTTTGAATCCCCAAAGCCTAAGACAAGTCAACCCGAACTATGAAGATTGCAATCGTTCTCAACACCTCCTGGAACATTTTAAACTTTAGATCTGGCTTGATAAAAGCCCTCATTTAACAAGGCCATGAAATACATGCAATTGCACCACACGATAGCTACAGTGCCAATCTCGTGGAAATGGGGTGTACCTACCACCGTATTAAAATGGACAGCAGGGGAGTTAACCCAATAAAAGATATTGCTTTAACAGTTGAGCTTTACAGACTGTATAAAAGAATCGAACCTGGCTTAATCCTTCATTACACCATTAAACCAAATATTTACGGGAGTTTTGCTGCAGGGATGTTAGGTATTCCGTCAATAAACAATGTTTGCGGTCTGGGTACAGCATTTATGAAAGATAACCTGATATCAACCATAGCCATTAAGCTGTATAAATTGGCATTTAGATATCCGGAAAAGATATTCTTTCAAAACCAGTATGATAAGCAGTTTTTTATCGAGAATAAATTAGTGGATAAAAGTAAAGTTGATGTTTTGGCTGGCTCGGGAATTAACCTGGATAAATTCAAGCCTTCAACTAAGGGGAAAGGAGGGAAATTTACTTTCCTTTTGATTTCAAGGCTTATATATGATAAGGGAATCCTGGAATATGTTGAAGCTGTTCAAGAACTAAAGAAGAAAGGGATCAATGCAAAATTCCAATTGTTGGGCCCTGAGGATCAAATTCATAAAAGGGGCATTCCTTTGCCAATTATCGAAAAGTGGATTCACCAAAATGCCGTGGAGTATCTTGGGTCTACAGATGATGTAAGAAAGTTTATTAAAGAAGCTGATTGTATTGTTCTCCCATCTTACAGGGAGGGGACACCAAGAACGCTTCTTGAGGCAGCCAGTAGTGCAAAACCGATAGTTGCAACAGATGTACCAGGATGTAACAATGTTGTTGAAAATGGGAAAAATGGCTTCTTGTGCGAAATGAAAAACGCTAAAGACCTTGCAGATAAAATGCATAAAATGTATTCACTTGCCCCAGAGCAACTTTGTCAAATGGGAAAAAATGGAAGGCAAATTGTTGAAAGCAATTTTGATGAAAAACTGGTTATTGATAAGTATCTACAAACCATCAATCAAATAAATAACTGAAAAATCCACTCTTTAATACTCTCCATTGTTAATTTTACAATATGGAGATTGTTCAAACCGGTTTTGATGGCCTACTGGAATTACATCCTAAAAAGCACAATGACCAAAGGGGCTATTTTGTTGAAACCTTTAAGGAAAATTTATTTAAATCTATAGGTATTAATGATACTTTCGTTCAGGACAACCAATCGTTTTCGGGAAAAGGGGTCATCAGGGGTTTACATTTCCAAGTAAAGCCAACACCTCAGGCTAAGTTAATAAGGGTAGTGATGGGAAAAGTACTAGATGTTGCGCTTGATTTAAGATCAGGTTCCAAAACTTTTGGGAAGTATTTTCAGTGTTTCCTTGACGATATTAACTGCAAAATGCTTTACCTTCCTGAAGGTTTTGCACATGGTTTCTTGGCTCTGGAAAAAACCATCCTTCAATATAAATGCTCATCATATTATGATCCGGATGCACAAAGGGGGGTTTTGTGGAACGATCCTGACTTGAAAATAAAATGGAAAATTGATAATCCCATGATATCAGATAAGGATAAAGACCTGCCCCTCTTTGCCGAAATTATCGAATTTCCCGAAAATATTAATTATCATTAATTTTGTAAAAAGGAATACATCATTTTGATATATACAATCCAAAATATGCGAGCTTCAGTAATAATTTTGATATTGGGTATTTGCTCATGTAAAAGTTACAAGCAAAATTTACTCTATCAGTCCGATGTAGACTTTTCATTCCAAAGTTTGCGTGAAGAAGCAGGCAAGGTTAAGGAAAATTTTAAGATCCAGGTTGATGATCTGCTGAATATAGAGGTATATTCACAGAAAGGTGAAAAACTAATTGATCCTGATAATAAGCTTTACGAAGGTAATGTTCAATTGCAATCTAAACCCAGGCCAAAATATTTGGTGCAAAAGGATGGAATTGTTCAACTACCCATGATTGGGGATTTTAACCTTGAAGGTTTGACCTTAAGGGAATCAAATTTGAAACTTGCCACTGAATATTCTAAATTTTACACCGACGCATATGTAATTACAACTTTTACAAACAAGAGAATTATTGTTATGGGGGCACCTGGCGGAAAGGTAATTCCCCTGGAAAATGAAAACACAACACTGGCAGAAGCAATAACCCTAGCGGGGGGAATTGGTACAAATGGTAAAGCAAGTAATGTTAAATTATTTAGGACAAATAAAGTATACCAATTCGATTTAACTGAATTAAATAATTGGGAGCAATCAAATTTCGCAATTAAATCCGGTGATATTATTTATATTGAACCTATTAAAAGACCTCTTGTAGAATCAATAAGGGACATTGCTCCTGTATTGGGTTTAGTCACCAGCTTGATCGCCCTTGTTATATTAATCGTATCTTTGTAGTAAAGTGAAAGAATCGAAAGACTATAACAGACCACTTCTGGACAAGGAGACCTCCATTTTCGGGGAACTGGATGCCGAAAAAGCAATTATTGTCCTAAAAAAGAGTATTACTTGGGTTATATTGATAATTTTAACTACAAACCTAAGTGCATATTTTGTTATTAGGTATACCAAATCCGTATATGAATCTGAATCTGAATTAAAACTGGATGTTAAAAGTGAAGCCAGTGTCTTCGGATTAAGCAATGCCAACGCAAGTCAAAATCTTGCCAATCTGTCAGGCGAAATTGAATTGATTAAGTCCCGGCTATTTTATGAAAAAGTTATCGATGTCGTTGATTTGAATGTTAGTTATTTTTCAATTGGTAATGTACTGGACGACGAGCGATATATTCATTCCCCCTTTAAAGTTGAATATGAGTTGAGAAACAATAGATGGTTTGACAGAAAATTCAATGTTGATATAGTTAATGAACACCAGGTAAGATTGAGCTACCAGGAATTGGGCCGGGAAATATCAAATGTATATAATCTGGGGGGGCAAATTAACCATAATGATTTCAGTTTTATCATTACCTTAAAACAACCTTTCTCAGAGGAAATCAAAAATCCCAAATATTATTTTGTGATTAACAGTAGACAGCATTTGACAAGCTATCTAAAGCAAAACTTAAAAGTTGAACCGTTAAACCCATCTGCGAAAATAATTAAAATTAGTTTTACTGATAACAATCCCTTTAAAGCAAGGGATTTGGTGAATGCTATTGATACATTATATCTCAATTATACTCAAGAGGAAAAAAACAGAACAAACAGCCAAAAGATTGGATTTATTGATGAACAAATAAAGATCACAGAAGAACAGCTTTCGGGATTTGAGGATTATTTTGAAAATTTCACCCTAGAAAACAGAACTGTGAACTTAGATAATGACTTGGTTAAGACCATAGACATTATTAATAAGTTAGACACTCAAAAATTATCACTGATAAGGAAACTTGGCAACCTTTTGGAATTAAAAGCAAGGCTAGGTCAGGAAGATGAAGACAATTGGTTAGTGACCATGCTTCCATCATCTCCAATAATACTATCCAACGAATTAAATCAACTCAGCAAACACTCCGAGGAGAAAAAGCTAATGCTGTCTTCCCAGAATGAAAATACTTTCGCTGTTAGAAGGAAAACAGAACAAATTGCATTGGTAAAAGAAAGGATCGAATTGACAATTGATGGGTTGCAACAAAATCTACAGAAAGACATTGACCAAATTGATAAACGTAAATCCCAACTGGAAGTCGGTTTTTCAAAATTACCTTCGCAAAGTAACGATTATAACAAGACCCGAAGGCTCTATAATCTCAATGAAGAATTTTATTTTTCTTTGATTAAAAATAAAGCAGAGTACCAAATTGCGCTTGCCGGAACAACCACTGATTTTAAAATATTGGCTTCTGCCACCTTGCCAACAATTCCCATCTATCCTCAAAAAATCATTGTATATGGGATTGGATTAGTCGCAGGGTTCATGCTTAGCTTTTTGTTCGTTACAACAAGATATCTGGTTCATGATAAAGTTATAACAACAGCGCAAATTGAAAGGTTGACCACAGTGCCAATACTAGGGTCCGTTCCGTATTATTCTCAAGAAACAATGCCTGTCACGAAGCTATTTGTTGACAAACAACCAAGGTCGGCAGTAAGTGAAGCTTTGAGATCAATAAGGACAAATATAGAATTCATGAATGTTGGCAAAGAAAAAAAAGTCCTTTCGATTACATCTACCATTGGGGGTGAGGGCAAAACCTTCGTCTCTGTAAATCTTGGGGGGATAATAGCCCTTTCAAATGCAAAGGTGGTAATCCTTGACCTTGATATGAGAAAACCCAGAATTCACCTGGCTTTCTCCAGCGAACAGTATGGGAAAGGTATAAGTACCATTTTAATTAATAAAAACATCCTTGAAGAATGTATCCAGCAATCAACAATAAAAGGACTTGATTATATTCAAGCAGGACCAATCCCGCCTAATCCTTCAGAGCTACTAATGAGTGAGGCATTTGGAGGAATAATTGATAAGCTTAAAAAATCATACGATTTTATTATTCTCGATACACCTCCCATCGGGTTGGTGACCGACGGAATAATTGCAATGAAACAAGTTGACCTTCCCATATATGTACTAAGGGCAAATTATTCGTCGTTGTCTTTTATTAATTCGCTAAATAGAATTGTTGAGATCAATAAGTTTAAAAATATATCAGTAATACTCAATTTCTTGAAAAACACTTCTAGTAGTTATGGGTATGGGTATGGGTACGGTTACTATGATGAAGACATGGACAAGCCCTCCTCAAAGAGATTTCGTTTCTTTAGTTAGTTGTGTTAAGTTTCTTTAAAAAACGGTATTCATTTAAAGAAATACCTCTTAAGGTTGATATTCATTCTCATTTATTGCCCCAAATAGATGATGGATCTTCTTCAATGGAAGAAACACTGGAACTCTTGGATTGCTTTCGAAATCTTGGCTTTAAAAAAGTAATCACCACCCCACACATACATGATTTATATCCCAACACGAAAAACTCCATCGAATCAAAATTAAAAGAGGTAAAGGAAATCATCAAAACCACTGACATCGACATCGACATCGAGGCCGCTGCAGAATATTATTTTGATGAATCGCTACCTGGATTGATTTCCGATAAAGAAAACCTCATGACCTTCGGAGATAACTATGTTCTGTTTGAAACACCCTTTCTCAATGAACCATTTAATCTTAAAGAATTAATCTTTGAAATGTTTTCTTCTGGATTAAAACCAGTACTTGCGCACCCTGAGAGGTATGCTTATTTGCAGGCAAACTTTAAATTGGTTGAGGAACTATGGGAAAGAGGCCTTTTCTTTCAAATTAATGTTGCTTCTCTCTCGGGGCTTTACTCTCCAATGGTGTCCAGGTTTACCAAAAAACTCATTGCAAGCAAAATGGTTTCTTTTTTGGGCAGCGATTGCCACAACTTGAACCATTTTGAGCATTATAAAAAATCACTTGATAAAAAGTTTTTTCATAAGGCTTTGGATTTACCTCTGCTTAACCAAAGTTTACTATGATATTATTTTGGAGATGTCGGGAATTTTTGAAAAATCAGATTTGTGTTTGCGTATTTTTGTTAAATTGAATTATCAAGAATAATTACGATGGCTGAAAACTTTAAGAAGAAGAAAGAGGAAAACGAACTCATCAAACGATTTGAACATCACTTAAAAGATGGGAGCGAATATTTTGATGTGGATGCCTTTGAAGAAATTATTAACCACTATCTGGATCGTGGTAAATACAACAAAGCATTGGAAGCATCAAACCTGGGCATTGGGCAATTCCCTTTTTCATCAGAATTGATGACATTCAATGCGCAAATTTTATTTAACCTGGAAGATTTTCCCAAAGCACTTGAAATGGTAGAGAAAGCACTGACATTTCACCCGAATGATACAGATATTCTAAATTTAAAAGGATCAATACTTTCACAAAAGGGAGAAAACTCAAAAGCAATTGATGTGTTTAACCAAGCATTGGAAACAACTGAGGGAAATGATGATATTTATTATCAGATGGGACTTGTTTATCAAAATATGGAAAAATATACCAAAGCAATTAACGCATTTCAAAAATCACTGGAGTTAAACATTAACAATGAAAATGCACTGTATGAATTAGCCTATTGTCTTGACATCACGGGTAAACTTGAAAGTTCAATAAAATTCTACAATAAATTCCTTGAAGCAGATCCTTACTCGCATCACGCCTGGTATAACCTGGGTATTCTTTATGATAAACTCAAAAAACCTGAAGATGCATTAAAGGCGTATGAATATGCTATCTTAATCGATGAAAGTTTTTCTTCGGCTTACTATAATATGGGGAACACTTATTTGCAAATGGGGCAATTTACCAAAGCTTTGGATTCATTTAAAAAGACGTTCGACAAGGAAGGTGCCAGCCCTGAAATTTATTTTAGCATTGCCAATGCATACGAAGAATTGGAGCAATTTGAATTAGGTGTAAAATATTACCGGAAGGCAGCAAAATTGGATATGCATTATCATGAGGCTTGGTATGGTACCGGAAATTGTCTTGCAAAACAGGACAAATGGTTTGAAGCAATCCATTTTCTAAACAAAGCCCTGAAACTTGACAGCGAAAACCCAGTCTACTGGAAGGCGGTTGCAGATGTCGAGATAAAAGTCGGGAATATTATTTCAGGTTGTGATGCATACGAAGAAGCCAGCTATCTCGACCCTAAAAACATCAGGATCTGGCTTAACTGGTCAATGGTCTATCATGACCTGGGGGATTTTAATAAAGCAATAGAAATAATACTGTCAGGAATGGAGCACAATCCGGACGACTCAAACCTCTATTATAGAATAACAGCTTACCTTATAGCCTCAGGGAAATTTAAAGAAGCATTTAATTATCTGGAAAATGCTTTAATTTTGGACTTTGATAATCACACGGTACTTTTCGAGTTTTTCCCTGAACTGGAAACTCAAAAAGCCTTGTTTAAAATTATTGACCAATTTCGAAAAGAAAACTTCTAAATGAATTATACACTCAACAACCTCCCTGAGCGCACAAAAAAAACCAGGGAATATGGCTATACCATGGTGATGGACAAGGGCCTTAGCATTAGGGAAGTGGAGGATTTTATAAGTGTTTGCGGCGAGTACGTAGATATTGTAAAATTCGGATGGGGAACCACTTATGTAACCCCCAACCTGAAAGATAAAATCCACGTTTATGAACAAGCAGGAATACCAACATACTTCGGGGGTACTTTGTTCGAGGCATTTATTGTCCGTGATCAATTTGATGATTACAGGAAAATTCTCGATAAGTACAAGATGACCTTCGCTGAAGTATCAGACGGTTCTATCGAGCTTGAACACGATATTAAGTGCGAATATGTCCGCAAATTATCTGAACAGGTAACGGTACTGTCCGAAGTTGGATCCAAAGATGCAGAGAAAATAATCCCTCCCTACAAGTGGATCCAGTTAATGCAGGCCGAATTGGATGCCGGAGCCTGGAAAGTAATTGGAGAAGCCAGAGAAAGTGGCAACGTGGGTCTTTTCAGGTCTACCGGTGAAGTGAGGTCTGGATTGGTCCAGGAAATATTGACCAAGATCCCTTATGAAAAGATTATTTGGGAAGCACCTCAAAAACCTCAACAAGTATGGTTTATAAAATTGTTGGGAGCAAATGTGAATTTGGGAAATATAGCCCCTAGTGAAGTTATTCCATTGGAAACAATTAGATTAGGGATTCGGGGAGATACTTTTAATCATTTCTTCAAACTACCAAATATCTAACAATAGATCTCAATTTATCAACTGGTGAGAAATTTCATGCTATTGTTTCTAAAAGGCCTGGTAATGGGAGCCGCCGATGCCATTCCAGGTGTTTCTGGAGGAACCATTGCATTGATAACAGGTATTTATGAGAAATTGATCGGATCTATACAATCTTTTGATTTAAAATTCATCAAGTTTATTCGTCATCTAAAAATCAAAAACGCCTGGGAGTATGTAAATGGCAAGTTTTTAGTTACAGTGCTTCTCGGAATTTCAGTCAGTTTAATTGCACTGGCAAGAATAATTACATCCCTGATCATCAATCATCCGATCCAGATATGGTCATTCTTCCTGGGATTGATCTTAATATCCTCATTTTCCGTATTAAGGCAAATAACAAAATGGCAAATCAGCCACTTGTTTTTTTTGCTGGTCGGTGCTGTAATCGCTTTTTATATTACAGCAATTACTCCTTCGCAAACACCAGAAGCAATGTGGTTCATATTTATCGTGGGTGCTATAGCTATTTGTGCAATGATCTTGCCGGGCATCTCAGGGGCATTTCTCCTGTTGTTATTAGGCAAATATGAATACATTTATTCAGCGCTCAGGGATTTTAATCTGACAATTATCGCTGTGTTTGTATCGGGGTGCGTGGTTGGTATACTCTCATTTTCAAGGGCAATTTCGTGGATGCTCAAGCATTTCCACAATTCTACAATCGCGGTATTATCTGGTTTCATGATTGGTTCCCTAAATAAAATATGGCCTTGGAAAAGAACAATTTTATTCAGGGAAAACAGTGCTGGAAAGCAGGTTCCATTGATTGAAGAAAACATCTTTCCAGGGGATTATTTTGGGCAAACCGGAAATGATCCATTTATTTTACAAGCCATTCTTTTCATTGCCCTCGGCATTTTTATAGTGGTTGTTATTGAAAAGGTATCAAATTCACAATCCAAGAAGTGATGTGCGAAATTAAAACTTACGGTCTGGTTGGATTTCCCTTAGGCCATTCATTTTCTAAATCTATTTTTGAGGAGAAGTTTCTTGATTTGAAGATCGAAGACGCCCGTTATGAATTACTTGAACTGGCATCTATCGACCAATTGGAAAATCTTTTAGACAAGACCCCTGGACTGATTGGCTTCAATGTTACCATTCCATATAAAGAGCAAATATTGAAATCATTGACTTCAATAGATCCGACAGCAACCAGTATTGGTGCTATAAATGTTGTTAAAATTGAAATGGATGGATCTTTAACCGGTTATAACACGGATTATTTGGCATTTAAACAATCATTGGAAAATTTTCTGCCCAGATTTAATGATATTTCAGCTCTTGTATTAGGTAGTGGAGGGTCTTCAAAAGCAGTTGTTTATGCTTTAGATCAATTGGATGTACCCCATGTCATCGTTTCCAGAAATCCAGGATCTGATTTCCAGTATCAACAAATAGTCAATGAACCAGAATTACTGGCCGATAATAAATTGATCGTGAATACCACTCCTTTGGGGATGTCCCCGAAAATAAATCAATATGCAGACATAAATATCGACTATATTTCATCTTCACATTATATTTTTGATTTGATTTATAACCCCGAAAAGACTCTTCTGTTAAAAATGTGTGAAGAAAAAGGTGCCAGAATTAAAAATGGCATGGAGATGTTGTACCTACAGGCAGAAGAATCATGGAAGATATGGAATAAATAGCAGCATTGAATTAATATGGAATTCGAATTAACAAGCGATTTTGAACCAACGGGTGATCAGCCAGAAGCAATAGATCAACTGGTTAACGGTATAGAATCAAATGAGAAATTCCAAACACTCTTGGGCGTCACCGGTTCCGGCAAAACGTTTACCATTGCAAATGTTATCAATAAAGTCAAGAAACCAACCCTGGTACTTAGCCATAATAAAACACTGGCTGCCCAACTTTACGGTGAGTTCAAGCAATTCTTTCCCGATAATGCGGTAGAATATTTCATTTCATATTATGATTATTACCAACCAGAAGCGTTTATTCCAAGCACTAATCTGTACATCGAAAAAGACCTTTCCATAAATGATGAAATAGAAAAGATGAGGCTTAGTGCTACATCATCTTTACTGACAGGCCGCAGGGATGTCATTGTAGTAGCTTCTGTTTCATGTATTTATGGAATTGGGAATCCTGAAGAATTCGGAAAGAATGTT
>CBDVAV010000068.1:0-11784 GCA_965372055.1 uncultured bacterium
TATAAAGATGACTCCGGCGAGCCTGTGTCTATAGATGTAGAAGATAAAAACCTGAACCCACAGGAAGAAGCTATAAAAAGCCAAAAAATAGAACTGATACAGATGTTTGTCACCAAACTTCCGGCAAAATATCAAAGGTTGGTTAGGTTGAGATACTTTCAGGAACTCTCCTACGATGAAATTGCACGTGAGCTCGAAGCCCCGCTAGGGACTGTAAAAGCCCAATTGCACCGTGCAAGGGAACTTCTGTACGACCTGGTAAAAGGTAAAGAAGGACACATTTAAAGATTCCCCTCATTTGGAAACAACTGAACTGATTCACCACTATTTCCCAAGAATCAACAATTCTCAAACCAGGCAATTTTCATCACTTGGCCACTTGTACAAGCTCTGGAACCAGAGGATCAATTTGATCTCCAGAAATGATATTGACAATTTGTACGTCCATCATGTACTGCATTCATTGGGAATTGCTAAAGTTGTTGAATTTGGGTCAAATCACAAAGTCCTTGATGTGGGGACAGGCGGAGGTTTTCCAGGGATACCTTTGGCTATTTTATTTCCAGATACACAATTTCATTTGATCGATTCCATCGGGAAAAAAATCAAAGTGGTTAAGGAAATAACCTCTGAACTTCAACTCAAGAACGTGACATCCAAACAGATAAGGGTTGAAGCTGTTAGAGATCAGTATGATTATGTGGTATTCAGGGCAGTTACACGGCTGGATCAAATGGTCAAATGGACAAGCAATTTAATTGATAAGGAAAAAGACAGTAATTCTATCCTGGCACTTAAGGGTGGGGACATTTCGGTTGAGCTAAAAAAAATTAAGCATAAATTCCGCATTTTTTACCTCAAAGACTTCTTTGAAGAGCCTTTTTTTGAAAGCAAAAGTGTAGTGCAAATATTTTTGAAATAAATCCCTTAATACACTTTCCTTTTTCATTCCTTATCAATTGATTTGCATTAGGATTCGGATTTAACTTTAATACCAACCAGTTGCATGCCAGAGTTTAGCCATCTTCATTGCCATAGCCAATATTCCCTGTTGGATGGTGCCGCCAGCATCACCGAAATGTTCAAAAAAGCCAATGCTGATGGCATGAAGGCACTTGCACTAACAGACCATGGCAATATGTTCGGGGCATTCAAATTTGTGGCCGAAGCCTCTAAATACAACGTGAAGCCAATTGTTGGCTGCGAGTTTTACGTGGTTGATGATCGAAAAAAACAACAATTCAGCAAGGAGAACAAAGACCAGAGATATCATCAATTGATGCTGGCAAAAAATGAGCAGGGTTACAAAAACTTATCAGGGCTATGCTCCCTCGGTTATATAGAAGGGATGTACAGCAAATGGCCAAGGATCGACAAAGAGCTGATTGAAAAATACCACGAAGGGATTATAGCCACCTCCTGTTGCTTGGCAGCGGAGATTCCCCAAACTATCTTAAACCACGGAGAGGAACAAGCCGAAAAATCACTCCAATGGTGGCTCGATCTTTTTGGTGACGACTTCTATATTGAAATACAAAGGCATAATCTTGATGAACAACAAATAGTAAACGAAGTGCTTCTTCGCTTTGCCAAAAAATACAATGTAAAAACAATTGCTACCAACGACTCCCATTATATTGACCAGGATGATGCCAATGCCCACGACATTCTACTTTGCATCAATACCGGAGAGTTTAAAAGCAGGCCCGTATGGAAAGGAAGTGGTTTTGGAGGTAAAGAATACCGGTTCGGATTTCCCAATAACGAGTTCTATTTCAAAACCCAGAAAGAGATGGAAGTCCTTTTTAAGGACATTCCGGAAGCGCTTGACAATACCAACGAGATTATTGACAAAGTAAACACCCCTGAATTAAAACGGGATATTCTTTTACCAAACTTTCCTCTCCCCCCGGGATTTGAAAATGCTGACGACTACCTGAAACATCTTTCCGTTGAGGGGGCTAAAAAAAGATACCATGAAGTAGACCTAGAGGTTGAAGAAAGGATAAACCACGAACTGGGTATCATCAAACACATGGGATTTGCAGGGTATTTCCTGATAACTGCAGACCTTATTAACGTGGGCAGGGACATGGGCGTAGTTGTTGGCCCTGGACGGGGTTCTGCTGCAGGATCTGTAGTAGCGTATTGCATCGGGATCACCAACATCGATCCCATTAAATACAATTTACTTTTTGAAAGATTCCTGAACCCCGAACGTATTTCCATGCCCGATATCGATACGGATTTCGATGATGAGGGCCGCCAGCAGGTAATTGATTATGTTGTAGACAAATATGGAAAGAAAAGAGTTGCACAAATCATTACCTATGGAACCATGGCCGCCAAAATGGCTATCAAGGATGTGGCCAGGGTACTTGAACTGCCCCTTGCAGAAGCTAACGCCTTGGCAAAACTGGTGCCGGAAAGACCAGGGATAACCCTGGAAACAGCTTTTAAGGAAGTAAAGGAATTGTATGATATCCGAAAAGGCGGTGGTGAAAGGGCTGAAGTGTTAAAATTAGCACAGAGGCTGGAGGGATCAATTAGAAATTCGGGGATACATGCGGCCGGGATTATTATCGCCCCAGATGATTTGACCAATTATATCCCGGTTTCCACATCCAAAGAATCCAAACTCCTGGTCACCCAGTTTGATGGCAAAGTAATTGAAGATGCAGGGATGTTGAAGATGGATTTCCTGGGATTAAAAACACTTTCCATTATCAAGGATGCCATTATTTTGATCAAAAATAACAGGGGAGTTGAGATAGATATCCAGGAAATCCCCCTTGATGATGAAAAAACCTTTGAGCTTTATCAAAACGGCGATACTGTAGGAACATTCCAATTTGAATCCGCCGGGATGAGAAAATACCTTCAAACCCTAAAGCCCACGGATATTGAAGACCTGATTGCCATGAATGCTCTTTATCGTCCTGGGCCAATGGAATTCATCCCAAATTTTATAAACAGGAAACATGGTAAAGAAAAAGTTGAATATCCGCACCAATTATTGGAGCCCATTCTAAAGAAGTAAAACGGGATCATGGTCTACCAGGAACAGATTATGCAAGCCGCACAGATCCTAGCTGGTTACACATTAGGGCAAGCAGACCTTCTCAGAAGGGCGATGGGCAAAAAAGACAAGGAAGAGATGGAGAAGCAGAGGGAAATCTTTGTCAAAGGGGCTTCTGATATGCATAGCATAGATAAGGAAAAGGCAGAGGAAATCTTTGCCATCATGGAGAAATTCGCCCAATATGGATTTAACAGGTCCCACTCCGCGGCTTATTCGGTAGTGGCTTATCAAACGGCCTATTTGAAAGCGCACTACCCCGCCGAGTTCATGGCATCTGTACTTACTCATAACCAGAGTAATATTGATAAGATAACATTTTTCATGGATGAATGTAAAAGGCAGAACATCAAAGTGCTGGGCCCTGATATTAATGAAAGTAATGTCCATTTTGATGTAAACAAGGCAGAGCAGATTCGTTTTGGTTTGGGTGCGATCAAGGGGGCAGGTGAAGCAGCAGTAGTTGCCATAATATCTGAACGCGAAGAAAACGGCCCATTTGTTGACATCTTCGATTTCGCTTCCAGGGTCAACCTCAGGGCGGTAAATAAAAAAACATTTGAAAGCCTGGCCATGGGAGGGGCCTTTGACGCTAACAGTGAAATTCATCGCAGGCAATACCTATATAATGTTGAGGGGGAAAGTTCACTTATAGAAATGGCAATCAGGTACGGGGGTTCCCTCCAACATGAGAAGAATGCTTCCCAACAATCATTATTTGGTGAAGATAGCAGCGTGGCTGTACCGCAACCTAAAATTCCACAATGTGAAGCATACGGTGAAATTGAAAAGCTTAAGATCGAAAAAGAGGTGGTCGGATTTTATATCTCTGGCCATCCCCTTGACCAATACAAGGTGGAAATGTGTCATTTTTGTACCTGTGGTGCGAACAGGGTCGAAGATTTCAAGGGGCAGATAATCTATATTGGCGGGGTTGTCACCAAAGCCCAGGAACGCTTCACTAAAACCGGGAAGGCTTTCGGATTGTTTACCATTGAAGATTATGACGATTCCATTGACATGGCAATTTTTGGTGAGGATTATCTTAAAAACCGCCATATGTTGACCATTGATAATTTCGTTTATCTTACGGGTAAAGTTGAAGAGCGTTACAACCAGCCCGGGGTATGGGAGTTTAGGACAAAAAAAATCCAGCTTTTGGGGGATGTCCGCGATGACCTTAGCAAAGGAATTTTACTCAACGTACTTCTTGAGGATATAAGTGAAAAATTTGTGGAAAAACTGGAACTGTTAAGCAAAGAAAACCCTGGAAAGTGCGACCTTAAACTTAACATTTTTGATGACAAGGAGGGGATTGGCACTGAACTGTTGTCCAAGAAATACAGGGTTAAGCCCAGCAATGAATTTTTCTCCCAACTGGAAAGGATTCCCGAATTAAAATACAAGATTATCAAGCATAATGGCAATGGAGTGAACCGGTGACTAGAGTTTCGAGTTACAAAACCCGAAACCCGAAACCCGAAATACTAAATCCGAAACCCGAAATTCAGGGGGGCTTGCAATAGCTAAGTGTTCCTCTTTTGTTGTGATTGCTTGATCACAACCCCTCCAAGATAAGAAAATAGAAGTGCTGAGATCAGCATTGAAATTGGAACCCAAAGTACTGCTGGAAAAACTATGTAGAATGTATAAAAGGCCCAAAGAGAAAACACCAAGCCAATGGCAGTAGTTACCCAGGCTATTTTTTCTTTGGCAACTATGGTACCGATGGCACCAGCTGAAAATGTACCCAGAGAGAGTCCAAATATAGTTGAGATCCAAGTAAACATTGAGGTAGAAGCCACCCGGTTCGCCACAGCTTCCGCGGTTGATGGATTCATCAACTCGGGTGGAGTCGGCTGTATTTTATTGGCAATTGTCCCAACTATAAAAAAGATAATCGTGCCTACACCTGCACCTATGATAACTGCAATAATTTTTTTCAACGTTTTACCTTATAGTATAATATAATCAATAAATGATCTAACCTCTATGTCTTACAAAGTTTGGATACCAACCGGGGATTTGGGATTCGAAATCCAAAACCCGAAACCCAAAACTCACTCCCAACTTTCTATTTTTTCGGGGCAGATTTTCCCGGTAAGTTCTTTTAACACTTCCACCCTTGAAGAAAGATATTCCAGTTCCTCTATTTTGATTTCGTAGCCTAATTTATACCGTGAATCGATATAGGCTTTGTTAAGCAGGGTAAACAACCGCTCTTCTTCTTCCGTAGCCCGGGGGAATACCGTTTTGAAACGGGCATCGATGGCATTGACCTGCCGGCCTAGTTTTTCCAGGTCATGGATTTTGGGTTTGTAGTCGGTAAAGACCAATAAGATGGTATAAAAAAATCGTTCGGTGGCCTGGTGTAAGTCGAATGCTGAAATGTTTAGTTGATTTTTAGTGATATGAAACTCTACACCATCTAGAAATCCACTGGCAGTTGTAAACCAATTGTTGAAATACAACTGCGCTTTATGTTGTCGTTGTTTTGGAGAAAGTTCTTTTGCTTCTGCCAGCTTTATCTCTTTTGGATTATAGAGGGCGATCCCTTCTTTTTTAATATCAGAAAAAAAGTAACTGCCTTCCTCCAGTCCCTGGTTTTACTTTTCGTTCATCCTCCACTACCACCAAAAGATCATAGTCCGATTGATACTCATAAGTAATGCCGTCTTCAACATAGCTGTCTTCTACCCACTCGTTTCGTGCATAACTCCCGAAAAGGACAATCATTTCAGGGGCAATCATTTCTGCAATTTTGGCTATTATAATCTGAAGCTCTTCCTGTTTTTCTTTAGGGAGATATGTTAAAGCTGTTTCCAAACCCTGCCTGCTGAATTTTTTTTGCAAAGTAGTGATTTTTTGTGATGGTGTAATTATAGGTGTACTCAGTTTCGGGTTTCGAGTTTTGAATTTTGAGTACTTTCAATCCGAAACTCTAAATTCGAAACCCGAAACCCAAGACTATTCCATACTTATCCTTCTTACAATGGTTGGTGTCAAAATTCTTGGATCACCTAAAGTATCGGCTTCTTCATTAACATAAAGAAATTTGCCATCAGGGCTAAAATCAAGATCATTTGGATAGCTGAAAGTTGCTTTCAAACGGTCGCCATTGGTACGGCCCCGTTCCCCTGTACCGGCAAAAAGCTTCATCTCTCCTGAAAGCGATACTTTGTATATTGAGTGTGCAGACCGGGCAACTACGTAAAAAGAACCCGAATTGTATATTATATGGCCATTGTTGTTCCCGGGAAGTGTAGCCAGCACACTTGCTTCACCTTCAGCAGTTATTTTTATTACGTTTCCATCAGAAAAATTGGCTACATAATAGTTCCCTTCTTCATCCATTGTAATTCCGTTCGGACATTTAAGTAAATCACTTGCAACAAAAAGTGTATTATTTCCATTCTGGGTAATCTTTCTCAGGGTATTGTTCCCACAATTGCAGACCACCAGGTCATCATTATTGTCGATTGCAATACCCACAGGAGCAACCAGGCTATCTTGGTTGAATATAACCATATCCCCGGAAGGAGAAATTTTACTGATGTAACGCCCTCTTATGTTGGATTGGTAAAGATTACCGTTTGAGTCAAATTCACTTCCGGAGGCTCCGGTTAAGCTATCGGCAAAAATTGAAACCATACCATCAGGAGTGATCTTGAATATCTTGCTTTTTGGAGTAAAATTTTGTGCCAACTGACCTAAAAAAGGGCCAAAATCAGATGAGTATACATTTCCGTCTTTATCAACAGACAGACCTCCTGTCCCCCCGTATAGATCACTGGTAAAGGACTCTACTTGTTTTGTTGTTTTTGGTTTTGATCTTTCTGAACTGACATCATTACAAGAAATTAAGAAGGATAGAATGGCAATTGCAGGGGTAATAACTTTCAAGTTTTGCATAAGGTCTAAGGGTTATGTTTTGATTTGCTATGAGAAAGCAATAATTGTTCCTTGAATAAAATCTTAATATTTAAATCAATTCTATTTGAGGATCAGTAATTTACTTATTGCTGTATTATATCTACTTGAGATAGATAACAAGTATGCACCAGCTTTCAGGGTTTTTATATCAAGCAAAATTTTACTGTTTTCACCCACCATCAATAACTGGGAAAAGGCAACTTTTCCAGACAGATCAAATACCTTTAGCTTTGAGCCGGAAAAAGATTTATCAATTTCCAAAGTAACTGCCTCGCCCGATTGTGCCGGATTTGGATATATTTTTATGGGAATTCTGCTAAATGTTTCAGGGTCCAAACTTGTAACCTGACCATCAAAATATCTTTCTGAAAATTGAAAAGCCTTGATGCCAATTGTTTCTCCAATTAACCGGCCGGGAATATCATCAGCAGGAGGGTGTATCCCGCCCCAAATCCTGGAAAGGCTGGTCTGGTCAGATGCATCACGATAAGTTGCCCATTGGAGCATGATATCCATGCTTGGGCCTTCCTCAAACACCAGGAACTCATTCTTTTTGGCCAGGAACTCACCCATTCCCCCCGGAAAGAATTCATTTCCTGTGAGGAGGGTCATAACTTCTGCAGCAGCCCTGGAGAAAGCAGAATGCCCTGAAATATACCCGGCAAAAGGCGGTGTTACGAAGGAGGGTCTTTGGTATGGCCACCAATTCTCTGCTAGGATCCATCCCACACCTGCCATATCAAAATCCGGGTTATCAATGTAGTTTGGCCCACGCCAGGCATATAACTTTATCTTGCCAATATTCTCATTGTTAATTCCTAAAAGTGGATCCCCAATTGCAACTGTTTCTATATATCCCGGTACAAGGGGAATCCCCGATGGGGAATAATTAGATAATAAAGGATCGGAACTCTGCCCCCGGTCTGCCATTGACCTAATCGCCGACACAGGACGAATATAATCATACCAGCCCTTAATCCCCCAAGCGGCTACGGCAGCATCATGTACTGCGCCAGCCAATATGAAATAGGCTTTTACATCCCACTCCAAGTCATCAACCAATGCCCCTGTCCCTTTGAATTTCTTCACAAATAATGGATGGTCATTTACATAATTCAGTATGGTGAACCAGTGACCTGGCGGTGTTTCCGAATCGGGGCCATCTGCCCAAAACTCTGCCAATACCCGGCTATAATCCCCCCTGGGAACAATTTGGGGCTCATAAGGTAGGCCGGTGTGTGGATTTAAGGTATGACCGAGTCCAGTGTCCCCACCGTTCAATTGATTGTAGAAGTCCCTTAATCCAGTGATGGTATTTGGATAGTCCTGAATGTTGCCAATAGAGGCAGGGGAAATATCCCATTTAACACTGTCTGCAGGTGCAAGGTGGGCAGACCACAATGAAACCAAGGAGAAACCCCATTTATATTCCTCGGACATCTCACCTCCATTTACCAAATCAATGTAGGGAGGATCTCCCGGATCATGATAAACCCAATATTCAGAACCGTTTCGTTCATAGATAGTTCTATCGGCTTCAGAAAGTGCAAAAGGAATTACCCTGCCCCACTCAGGGCCCAGGAATTCTGGAGTAGATCCTGGAATTATGTTCCCGGATTGGTCAATAAAAACGTCTAGGGCCAATGGCTGCCAACGATTTGGGTCAACAAGATCAGGATTTCCAGGTAAAATGGGGAGTAACGGGGGGTTGACAGGTTGATAAGAAATATTACCATAATCATTGACCTCATTTGAACCATCTTGCTTTCCAAATTCAATTAAGCACTCAGCAATATAATTGCCCAAGGCAGCAGCTGTACCGTTGGCATAATCAGATGATATTATTGATGCATCAAATCCCAATGCTGTAAAAAGGCTGTCAAACCTGGGCAGGGCAGTAAGAGCCCCGGGGGAGTTACTAAACCGATGGGATAATAAGCGGTAGGCAGCATAGCTGATGGCCTCCTCTCTCATCTCCAAGGTAGCATTTTGAATGTCGGGATCAGTAAAATTACATTGGTAGCCCCCAACTATTTTACCTAAAAAATAAGTTGAAGCAACGTCATCATAGGTAGCCCAGGCGTCATACATGGCCACCGAAGTATGAAGCAGATTCCGGGCATGGACAGTAGGACGGGCATAATCTTCACGGATTGCCTGAAGCAGGGCTTCATTCCATAATCTTGCTACTGAATGCTGTGCTTCTGCAACGAGAAAGCATTGTATAAAGAAAAATAATGATGCAGTAAGCCTGCAATATTGCTTAATCCTATATCTCAAATTATTCCCAGTTGCATGAGATGTTTTGGTTGGGTGAAAACTCATGAGAATAAATGACTATCATTTCCCCAAACTTAGTTCATCTTATAATCTGGAATCCAACTAAACAACCAGGTATCTTACATCTATTGAAAATCTTGTAAGTTGATTAATGTGGAAGAGAATGGGAATCATTAAATGATAAAGCCCGAATATTTTAAGAGCTACTAAATATATATCCTTTGGACAATCATTTTAAAATTTTAATGCAACTAAAGTTTAAAATCAACATACAATTAGATATTGCATGAAATATCATTCATAAAGTAATAAATAGCTACTTATTGCATGATTATTCATTCAATCAAACTTCCATTAATCTTTAAAATATGGATTTTTGATACGAGGGTTGGTGTGGTCTGCAGGGGATAACTTTGACACAACCTGGTTTTATGTTTCACAGTCATCTACTTGATGAGCAGTTTCTTTTATGCAATCTTTATATCTCCATCAAGTAGTTCTACATTGAAATTTACTTTTGCTTTCAATGCTCTAAATACTCTTAATATGGTCTCAAGCGTCACATTTTTAGTATTTCTTTCAATTCGTGATATTTGCGATTTTTGCACGCCAATCAAGTTACCAAGTTCCGATTGAGTTAATTTTCTCTCTTTGCGTGCAAGTTTAATCATCTCACCCAAAATTTCGAGTTTTAGTTCGTACTCATATTTGTCCCTTTTCTCCGTTCCAACCTTACCAAGATGTTTATCTTTTGCTTGGCCCAAGGTGTATACTCTTAATGTTGTTGACTTTTCCATGATCACCTTTTTTTATTTTTATCATTAAAATACAATTTCATAATAGCTCTGGCTTTATCAATTTCACTCTTTGTAACTTTATCCGTTTTCTTAATAATTCCATGTGTCGCAACTACTAATGTTTCTACATTGTCAGTCTTATCCCAAAAGGAGAATAATCTATATTGAAGTCGGCGAAACTTTGTTCTAAATTCCCAAATATCATCATCAAGTTTCTTTAAAAGTTTTGGGTCATTCACATACTTTGCTTTATCTGCATTATAGAGTATCTTCTCTTTTACCTTATAGTCAAGACTGTCCAATAAATCCCACACTTCTCCAAGTAATAAGATTTCAAATTTCTGTTTCATGAATCAGTTTAAATCATGTAGCAAATTTAGTGAAAAGTTCTAATATATGGACACTTTGTATTTTAGCAGGATGTTGAATGTTCTGGTTAGTGAGAGGCGCACTCCAGCATCAAGCGAGGGCAGGGCCGCAGGCTTATGGCTCACGGTCTGTCTACTCTATTGGGATTTCGTGTTAAACTTCAACGTTGAGTTTCAAGTGACCACCAAGCCCCTCGCTAATTATTCTCATCAATGTTGATAAGCGAATGTCGCTCGCGTTATTCTCAATTCTAGAGATATAAGTTTTCGTAGTTCCACATTTCGCAGCGAGTTGTTCTTGAGTCAATCCCTTGTTCTTGCGTAGTTCCTGCAACATCACCCCAAGCCGAAATGCTTCGAAACCTTCTTCAAAGGCTTCTCTTGGTTTGGTTCCTCTTTTACCATATTCACTGTTCAAGTGATCGTCAAAATCAATAATTTTTGTTTTGCTCATTGTAATATTGTTTTTGAAGTTTCAACGCTAATTTTATTTCATTCTTCGGTGTTTTTTGAGACTTCTTTTGAAAACCATTCAATACCACTACTAACTTACCCTTTTCGAAGAAGCAGAATATTCGGTAAATATTGGTCCCAGATATTATTCTCATTTCATACAAAGTTGTACCAACAATGTTTTTCAAGTATTTCTTTGGAACACGTTCAATTGACCGGATCAATATAATTGTTCAATTGATTCGTTCTTTGATCTTGGGTGTTTGTTTGTTATAAAAGTCCCAAAAACGCTCCCCGAAGATGATTACTTTCCTAACATCATTCGGTTCTATCATATAACGAAGTTAGCTAATTAGGTAACAAAGTGCAAGGATCATAAGTTCATTGGAGCAGGTAATTTGCGAGAGGAGATATGAAGCCGCCGTTTATGCGATTATCAGCTTTTCTTTTCAATCTCTTGCAAACATTCAATTCGCTCTTTGCAAATCGTTTCTGTCAGGTAAAGTAGTTTTTTTGCTTCTTTGCTCCAGTAGTCTAATTGCTCTTTGGTTACAGGGAATTCTTCTTCACTTCGGTAACGCCCGCCTATGTAGGCAAAATTCAGGTAGTCAAAGAGTTCTTGCTGCTCTTCTGTTTCGTAAGGTAGAACGTCTTTTATCCGTCTGTCAAATGGAATTGTCCGCTCTCGTAAAGTTTCCAAATTATGTTCGTAAGGATTGTAATGTGTAAATACCATTTCTATGCCAGTGTAGCACATTTCCACTACTTGTTGAAGATAAAAAGAGGCTAAACTAAAATCTTTTCTATTGGTTGCATTTTCTTGGTCAATAATGAATCCTTTTGCCCTATTTCCCCACATCTTAAAATCCTCTTC
>CBDVAV010000069.1:0-11610 GCA_965372055.1 uncultured bacterium
ATCCTTTATCATCCAGTACTTTTTTCAGTAATCGGGTTCCAATTTCAGTATCATTTAAAGTCCCGGTGCTAAGAAATATCTTGATCGGCAAAATCCCGTTCTCTTTGTATAAATCATATATTTGAGGCTTGGGATGTAAGGCTGGGGACTGCATACCAATCATGCTGAATGTGCTGTGGGCTTTAACACCTGCATAAGCGGCATTTAATCCTCCGAACGATAATCCCATTATAGCCCTGGACTGTGATTGTGGATTCGTATTGTAGTTGTGGTCGATGTAGGGTACCAATTCATCAGTGATAAATTTTAGGTATTTATCATTCCCGAAAAACTGGTTGTTCCTACGGTTACGTTGTAAATTATCAGGGTCACGGGCATCAATGAAAATTGCAATAACTGGTTCGATTTGCTGATCTTCAATCATTTGATCTAACAGATTAACCATATCCCCGGCATCTTTATTAATGTATCCTGGGCCATCGGTAAGGTATATGGCATGCAATCCCTCCCGTTGACTAAAACCCAATGGGGTGTATACCTTGAACTGCAAATCATAACTTAAGGATTTACTGGAAATCCTTTGGTAATCACTCAAATACCCTTTATACTTTTCAAGTTTTTCCTTTGGGACAAAATTCTTTTCCTTTCCAAAAGGATTTTGGAAAGCATAATTAGGGATGGGCAACAATATTGACCAGCAGATGATATAGATAAGCCGTTTCATTGCAACTATGTTATAATACGGTCTGAAATAACAATTTGTTATAATAATATCATCAAGATTAAATCCGAAATTCAAATCAAATATTACCACTTATCACAGATTTTGAAACTAAATGTTCATTATGCAGTATTATTAAATATCCAATCCAATTACCACTATGTTCAAAAACTATCTAAAAATCAGCCTTCGAAGCCTTTTCAAACAAAAGATTTACTCTGTTATCAATATTCTAGGATTATCGGTGGGCATTGCCAGTTGCGCCCTGATATTGTTGAATGTAGAAGATGAATTCTCGTACGATAATTTCCATGAAAAAGGTGACAATCTGTACAAAGTTTCTTTGGAGAGAATCTACCCAGGATATTCTACTTATTACGATATAACTCCACACAGTTATTCGGAGGTAATAGTTGCTGATTTTCCGGAAATTCTAAATGCTACCCGTATTGGCGCCCCGTTGGGTGGTAATGGTACAATAATGGTTCGTTACACCCCAGAAACAGGTGACCAGCTTGCTTTTGAAGAAAGTAACGTCCTTTTGGCTGATTCCAATTTCTTTCAGATGTTTTCTTTAAAACTTTTGAAAGGAGAACCAAATAAAGTTCTTGAGAAGGCCAATAATATGGTGATCACGGAGGAAACCGCTTTAAAATATTTCGGTCAGGATGACCCAATCAACAAAACATTGGTTACTGATTTTGGGACTTTTACCATCACGGGTGTCTGTGAAAACGTCCCGGATAATTCACACTTCGATTTCGATTTCGTGGGTGCATTATCAACCTTTCAATTCTATCAGACTATTAATTATATGGGATTCTCAGCACATATTTATGTTGAATTGGATCCGCAAGCATCCCCAGAGGCCCTGGAATCTAAATTTCCTGAAATGGTCGAGAGATATGCATCAGCACAAATTCAACAACGCCTTAATATGTCATATGAGGAATATATTGCGGCTGGTAACGGTTATAGGTATTTTTTAAGGCACATTACAGATATACATCTGGACCCAACCAATTTTCAGGGAAAAATGAAAACCGGTGGAAGTAAAACTTATGTATACATATTTATTTCCATATCCATCATGATCTTGCTGATCGCCTGTATTAATTTCATGAATCTTGCTACTGCCAGGTCTACAGAAAGGGCTAAAGAAGTAGGGATTCGTAAGACTATGGGCTCAGAGAGGCAACAGTTGATTGCTCAGTTTCTGGTTGAATCTGTGCTTATAAGTTTTATTGCCATGGTAGTGGCTTTCGGTCTTATGTATATGGTATTGCCTTATTTTAATGATCTGGCAGATAAAAACCTTACCATTAAGCTTCAAGGTAGCCTTGTTATTCCAGGTATGATACTGTTTACCCTGATTGCAGGTTTGCTGGCAGGAAGTTACCCAGCATTTGTGATTTCAGCATTCAATCCGGTCACCGTGATGAAAGGTAAATTTCATTCAAGCTCAAAAGGGTCATGGTTAAGAAATGGTCTGGTGATCTTTCAATTTTGGGTCTCGATAATGTTGATCGTGGGTACTATGTTGATCAACAAACAAATGAAGTATATGCAAAATAAATCCCTTGGATTTGATAAAGAACAAATGATTACTATACCAAGGGCCAACGTGCTTAATACTCCAGGAAATCCACAAGCAAACCCTCCGATACAAGCTGTCAATAGGATAGAGCCATTTAAAGAACAACTGCTGAATATCCCCGGAGTGGTAACTACAGCCTCCTCTAATGTTGTTCCGGGAGCTGGGTATTTCGGAATTCAATTTACCCCCCAAGGTGCCAATGAACCATTTACTGCTAATGCCATGATTGCTGACGATGATTATATCAACTCAATTGGATTTGAAATTGTGGAAGGACGAGGCTTCTCAGATGAATTTCATGATTCACTCTCGATGATCATCAATGAGCGTGCAGTTAAAAGTATGGGACTGACCAATCCCATTGGCACAAGGTTAAATAATACGGCTGGCAATCCGCCGATTGTAAGGACCTTTACAGTGGTAGGAGTAGTCAAGGATTTTCACTATCAATCCCTGAGAACTGAAATAACCCCATTTATTCTGCTAAGCGATGAGAGATTTAATGGTTTAGGCGGTGGGATAATTTCTGTAAGGATAAGTAGTGAAAATGTCAACCAGACTATAAGTAGTATTGAAGCAAAATGGAAAGAATTTGTTCCAGAAGAACCGTTCAAATTTAATTTTCTTGATCAAACACTCAATGACCAATACCAGGCAGAACAAAATTCAAGTAAAGTCTTTACAGTATTTGCTGGATTGGCAATCCTTATTGCCTGTGTTGGATTGTTCGGTCTTTCAGCCTACACCGCCGGGCTGAGAACCAAAGAAATCGGAGTCCGAAAAGTAATGGGAGCTTCAGTTTTCGGTGTAGTATTCATGCTTTCCAAAGATTTCACAAAGCTGATATTAATAGCATTTGTGCTGGCAATACCAGTGGCATACTATGGTATGGACCAATGGTTGCAAGGATTTTACTTCCGAACAGGGATTGATGTATTTACATTTGTAATTGCTGGCTTGTCCACACTTTTAATTAGCTGGTTAACTGTTAGTTACCAATCGATTAGGGCGGCAATTGTAAATCCGGTGAATTCATTAAGGAGTGAATAATTTCGATCAATAACAAGAGCGAAGGAAAAGTAACGATAAATACCAAATTTTATATTTTTCTTCCTGCACCTGCCTTGGCATAGTGCAACACAGGCAGGTTCACCAAGAATGAAAATTCTTCGGAAATCCAGAAGATAGCCTTAAATAATTACTTTGGATTAAAGTCAATAAGTTTTAATTGACCCATTTAATATTGCAGTTAATAAATCTTAAATTTAAGGATCAATCAACCGAAACTAATAGAATAATTCATATGTTCTACTGGTATACCTGACAAAATGAAATCCTTAAACATTGTAGTAACTTCACTGACCTGTATCATTTTCTCCTTTGTCACAGCTCAGAAAAACAGGATGGAGACAATTGATTCCCGTTGGAAAACCGACACCTCAAAGAGAAGTGTGGACTTAGATGAATTCTGGCTGGGCTCTCCCAGGGATGCTTTTAAGGTTTTGGAAAATCCACCTTTTATTGGAAAAGAAGAGGCATTGGCAACTTATTTCGAGCATGAGCCGGTGATTAGTGTCCTAATAAAAGGTAAAGCCAAGGGATATCCGTTAAATGTTCTCACTTATCATGAAGTGGCAAACGATTACCTGGGAAAAGTTCCAATCCTGGCAACCTACTGCCCATTGTGTAATGCAGGAATAATTTACGATAGAAGATTGGAGATCAATGGAGAAGAACAAATTCTCGATTTCGCAGTGTCAGGAATGCTGAGGAACAGTGATATGGTAATTTGGGACAAACAAACCGAATCATGGTGGCAGCAGTTAACCGGGGAAGCATTGGTAGGAAATTTAACAGGAACTACCTTGAAAATAATCCCATCCATGATTGTTTCCATTGAGGAGTTTTTTAAGACATACCCTAAAGGGAAAGTACTCTCCAGGAAAACCGGTATAGGTGAAGCGGAACAGCGATATGGAACCCAAGGATATATTAGATATGATAGTATAGGGAAAGACCCCCGCCTTTTTGGGGGCAAAGTAGATCAACGACTTCCTGCTATGGAAAGAGTGGTGGACATAAGAAGTGGTGATAAGTTTAAGATTTATACATTTACCAAAGCAGCCGAGGAGGAGATCATCAATGATAGGTTTGAAGGGAAAGACATTGTGGTATTTTATAAAAGCGGAACAGTTTCTGCCCTCGATACCAGAGAGTTGAAAAATTCGAAAGATATTGGTTCTGTTACCGTTTTCAATGCAAATTTCAGAGGTAGTGTTTTAGAGTTTTACAAGGGTGAAAACGGTTTTGTTGATGATCATACCGGATCAGTGTGGGATATAACCGGAAAATGCATCGAAGGGGCTTCTAAGGGCAAACGGTTAAGGATTGAGCCACATGGCAATCACTTTGCTTTTGCCTGGTTGGCGTTTCATCCAGATACTGAAATATATGGTGAAAACTGAGTTCTCCCACTCTGGTAAAGCAAATAATCATTAAATTTGATTACAGATAAAAGTCCAGGCTAAATAGTGAAAAAACTATTATTTATCCTCTTCACATACTCTTTTGCTTTTAACCAGGCACAGAACCTGGATAGCTATAAGCCTGAAAAAATTTCATCTTCTTATTCAAGTCGATTGGCATTAGTGATCGGGAACTCAGATTATGCCAATTCACCTCTTAAAAATCCTGCAAATGATGCGAAAGCTATTACTATAGAACTTGAGAAAGCAGGCTTTGAAGTGATGAGCTACACTGATCTGGACAGGAGAGGAATGCGCAATGCAATTCATGAATTCGGGGATAAACTTAATGCCAGCAAAGGTGTGGGGTTGTTTTATTACGCCGGACATGGCCTTCAATCACAAGGCATTAATTACCTGGTACCTGTCAGTGCAGAAATAAACCGGGAATATGATATTGAAGATGAATGCGTTAAGGCCGACCTCGTACTCCGGATGATGGAACTCTATGAGAATCCTATGAATATAATAATCCTTGATGCTTGCAGGAACAATCCCTACGCTAGGAGTTTCCGCTCATTAGGCAGAGGACTGGCCCAACCTGAGTCTGCACCAATTGGCACTATTGTGGCCTTTGCCACAGCCCCGGGAAAAACTGCCTCCGATGGGGATGGGGAGAATGGTCTTTATACCCAGGAACTAATAAGGGCTATGCGTATTCCAGGACTAACCATTGAACGATTGTTCAAGCAGGTGAGGATAAATGTTTTGCGTGAATCAAACAGGGAACAAAGCCCCTGGGAAAACTCCTCCCTTACCGGTGATTTCTATTTTTATCCGGAAGATGAAGTATTAGTTGCAAAGGAAGATATTACCACTACTGAAGAGTCTAAGCAATATTATACTTTCAAAAATATTACATTTTTTGAAACCGGGGATAAGGTAGATGTAAAGGACTTTCAAACAAGTTTCGACAAAACCAAGACGAGATATATCTACACCCAAATAAATTTTACAAATCAGCAATATCAAAAATCCGATTGGAAAACTGATTTCAATATCAAATATTTTAAACCCAATGGCATCTTATGGACAGATCTTTCCACAGACTCAAACATTGCAGCAGATTTTGAAGATGCTGTTGCCTACTCGGGCTGGGGTTGGGCAGATCAAGGATATTGGTCAACAGGAACCTATAAAGTTGAAGTTTGGGACGGGGATAAAAAACTTGGCGAAGAACATTTTTCAATTACGGGGGAAATTGCAGGAAATTACATTTTTAAAGGACTGAAGTTTTTTGAAGCCGGTGATAAAGTTACTGAGAAAGGTTTTAACACCACATTTAACCAAAGTGCATCCCGTTATATATATACAGAATTAAGTGTAAAAAATAATAAGTATCAACAAACAGACTGGAAAACCAGTTTTACCGCAAGGTATTATAAACCAGATGGAAGCCTTTTTGGAGAACCTACCATAAATTCAACCATTACTACCGAACTGGATAATTTTACGGTTAGAGCAGGATGGGGATGGCCGGATTACGGCAATTGGACATTAGGCCGTTATAGGGTTGAAGTTTGGGACGGGGACAAAAAACTTGGTGAGGATTATTTTAATATAAGCGATGAATATATTGAAACAGCTTCCCGGAATTTTAATGGATCCGGAAATTACACTTATCAGTCGATAAAATTCTTTGAAGAAGGAAGCAATGTGGAAACCCGGGAGTTTCAAGATGTATTCGATAAGTCCAAAACCAGGTATATTTATGCACAGGTAAACTTCAAAAATCATAAATTCGAATTATCTGAGTGGACAACTGATTTTAAAATCAAATACTATCACCCTGATGGATCACTTTGGGCCGATCTTTCATCAAAGGTAAACGTACAGACTGATTGGGATCCTGCATTTGCTTACGCAGGTTGGGGGTGGGCTGATTACGGTAAGTGGACAACTGGTATTTACAGTGTTGAAGTCTGGGATGGTAACAATAAATTGGGGGAAGATTATTTTACTGTTACAGATGGCATCACTAAAAATTATGATTTTGAGGAAATAAGGTTTTTTGAAGCAGGGGATAATGTCCAAAATAAAGATTACAAAACCAGCTTTGCCAAAAGTTCATCAAGGTACATATATACTGAAGTAAAAATCAGGAATCTCAAATTTGGACAATCTGAATGGGAAACTAATTTTATTGTCAAATATTACAAGCCCGACGACAGCCTTTTCGGAGATCCCTCAATACAAAATAAAATTACTGCAAATCTTGACTACCTTACTGTAAGAACAGGTTGGGGATGGCCTGATTACGGCAAATGGATTATTGGGGAATATCGGGTTGAGGTGTGGGATGGAAACATTAAATTGAGTGAATCAAAATTTACTGTACATTAAACTATGAGAATTCCCTCATCTTCTCAAGCATCTATAGCCATTGTAGGTGTTCCGTTTGATGCACATTCTTCTTATTTACCAGGTGCAGCCAAAGCCCCAGCGGTGATCAGGGAAGCATTAAAATCGGCATCTGCAAATATGAGTACTGAGAGCATTATTGATCTAAACATAGATCATAGCTGGATTGATGTTGGGGATATTGAAGTTGGTGATTATCACAGCGATATAGAGTTGGGAGTAGCTGAAATATTGAATTCAGGAATGAAGCCTATCACTTTAGGTGGGGATCATTCAATCACCTACCCAATAATTAAGGGAGTAAGTAAAAAACATAAAAACTTAACTATCATTCATTTAGATGCTCATGGGGATTTATACGATGACTTCAAGGGCAATAAGTATTCGCATGCATGTCCATTCGCCAGGATCATGGAGGAAGAACTGGCAAGCAGGTTAATACAAATCGGAATCCGCACTCTATCGCCCCACCAGAAAAAACAGGCAGAAAGATTTAAAGTGGAAGTAATCGAGATGAAAGATTTTTCGTATGAACTAAATTTAGATCTGGACCAACCAACTTACCTTAGTCTTGACCTGGATGTCCTCGACCCTGCATTCGCACCGGGATTATCGCACCACGAACCTGGTGGGTTATCCACCAGGGAAGTAATATCAATTATTCAGAACCTGGGAGTTCCTTTGGTCGGAGCCGATATTGTAGAACTCAATCCCGACCGTGATATTAATGGAGTAACTGGTATGGTAGCGGCAAAACTGCTCAAAGAAATTTTGGATCAAATGATCAACAACCCAGGTTAATTTTGATAATACAACTACGAATTTAATGAGCCAAAGGCATCCTTATTGGGGAAATAGTAAATCACAAAACAATCAAATCACAAATAAATTTCAATGACTGAAATTTCAAAAATATATATGTAGTTTATTAAATACCTGGTGTTTCTGTCCTTATTATGAAAATTAGCTAGATGAAAAAATCGAATGGTTTAAATATTATAAAATTGTATTTTGAACCAAAGGCATCCCTATGGGGAAATTTATTTGATGTTTGGCAATTGTATTTTGGATATTCAGTATTCCACTTCCCATAAAGGAATGCCTTTGGCACACTAAAATACCAGTAGAACCATTTGAAAATGTTTATGGTATAAATTTGCGTTTCCTGTAAAATCAAATTGTTATTATGTGCTTAATTCTATTTGCCTATAAACATCATCCAAAGTACAAGTTAATCATAGGTGCCAACCGAGACGAATTTTACAACCGTCCAACATCAAAAGCTCAATTCTGGCAAGATTATCCTAACATACTCGCCGGACAAGACCTCACTGCAAAAGGTACCTGGATGGGTGTTTCCAAAAACGATAAATTAAGTTTGATCACTAACTTCAGAGATCTTAAAAACATCAAACCAAATGCCCCTTCAAGGGGTCATCTGGTTTCGGATTATTTGAAAAAAGATGTCAGTCCAAAAAAATATCTGGAACAGGTGGATTCCATAGGGCATGCATATAATGGATTCAACCTTATACTTGGCAGCCAGGACGACTTGTGGTATTATTCGAACCAAAAAAGGAAAATCTACAGACTGGGATCCGGCCTCTATGGCCTGAGTAATGCCTTGTTGGATACTTCCTGGCCAAAAGTAGATAAAGGAAAGCAAAAGCTAGAGGCACTAATTGCAGAAAACAACATAAGGGCGGAGGCAATTTTTGATATATTACTGGATGATAAAACTGCAGCAGATAAGGAATTGCCCAAAACCGGATTGGACTATGAGCGGGAAAAAGCAGTTTCATCTATGTTTATCAAAACCAGTGGTTATGGAACGAGATGTTCAACAGTTTTGTTGATCGACCAGGAAAACAATTTAACATTTATCGAGAGAACTTATGATTTACAAGACTTCAGCTACCAATCTGAATCCTTCGAATTTCCAATTTTAGCTAAGTAAATAAGTGCTTCATTATCTGGGCTGTGCAAAAAGTCCTTGTCATCCCGAAGTATTGAGGGTCCTTGTTAGCTAAAACTTCTTATACTTTAGATAGACAAGATCTCTCACTTCATTCGAGATAACAGTTAAGCACCTTTTTAGATTTATTACATAGACCGTAGAGGGGTTACTTCCAGAGGCGGGCAAGTTCCAATATCTAAATTTTATTTGCCGATTATTTGGAAAACAATAAATAGCAATCTACCTTTACAGACCGATCGGTCTTTTTATTATATGCACAAAGGCGACAACACAAGGCAATTCATTATTGAGAAATCAGCGGAGCTGTTTAAGGTTAATGGCTATCGGGGTTGTTCATTAGGTGATATAATGAAAGCTACCCAATTAAAAAAGGGAGGTATTTACAACCATTTCAACAACAAAGATGAAATTGCCCTGGAAGCTTTCGAATATTCACTTAAAGGTGTAATAAAGAAATTTCGCGCCAAGTTGGATTATGATAAAACATCATCACAAAAATTATTTTCTATCATTGAAGTGTTTTGTGAGATGGTGGATGAGGGTGGATGCCCCATCTATAATGCTGCGGTGGATTCCTTGGACACCCATCCAATCTTACAAAAACATGCTAAAAAGGGTTTGGATACATTAAAAGATTATATAGAGATAAAAGTACAAGAAGGTAAGGATAGTGGTGAATTTAAACTTGATGCTGACTCAGTTGAAATTTCATCAATTATCATGGTTACCCTGGAGGGTGCCCTTATTATGTCGCGTATACAAAAGAATAAAGAGCATCTTGACATAGCTGTTAATTTTTTACATAAATATTTAAAAGAAAAATTAATAATAAACGTTAAATAAAAAATTTTTGAACGATTACAGACCGATTGGTCTTACAATATGAAAAAGAAAAACCACAAGCTGCCCATTGGATTTAAATTGGTAAGATGGGCTTTTAAGAACCTGGAAAAAACATTGCCCTGGTTGGCCAAAAGATGGGCCATGAAATTATTTTTTACCCCAATCCATTTCCCAGAGCCGGAAGCAGAGAAAAAGATGGCATTATCAGGCTCCGATTTCACCTTGAAATACAAAAATAAAAGCATCAGGGGATATTCCTGGGGCAAGGGGCCTGTAGTTATATTATTGCATGGATGGTCTGGCAGGGGTCTGCAATTCTTCAAGTTTGTATCTGCATTGGTAGATAATGGTTACAGGGCAGTAACTTTCGATGGCCCGGCACACGGCAAGTCTGATGGCAAAACCACGGACTTAATAGAGTATGGTGAAACCATAGCCATGGTAGCTGAAAAGTTCGGGGAAATTCACAGTTTGGTTGGACACTCTTTTGGTGGAGTAGCTGCTTTATATGCAATGCGGGAAGGATTAGAAGTTAAAAATTTAGTAATGATCTCCTCCCCCACTATTGCTGATGATATCATTCGGGAGTTCGTCAATAAGATCAATGGAAGCCCAAAAGTTGGATTAGCTTTTAAAGACCACTTTCGTAAAAAATTTGGAAAGGATTTTGATTCTTTTAGCGCAAGGGCGTTGGCGGAGGATATTAAGAACCTCCCCATACTATTGATTCATGATGAAGAAGACAGGGAAGTGCCAATCCAACATCCGCTTGCATTCCAGAAAGTAAAACCGGAAGCCAAATTAATCACCACCAAAGGCTTGGGCCATACCAGGATTTTAAAAGATGAGAAGGTAGTTGATGAAACCATTAGCTTTATAAACGAGAATAACAGTTTCAGCAAAAACCCTGTTTCTAATAAGGCACATACACTTTTTGTAGATACCGAGGGTAGTTTTGAGCCATTCTGATCAATTGCCGAGAGCCTACTATAGATAATCCTTTATCTAAATATTTTCCCAGGGCTTGGGTTTCCTATAAAATGTCCAACAATCTGGATGGCTAAGCTAAACTTCCAATGCTTCTAATAATGATAGTAAATGCCATCACAAAATCAATTACAAACATTATGATGGCATAAACCAACATATCAGTAATATTTATGTTGTGCAATAAACTAAATTTAATTACATTTGTTAGAATATACTAACATTATAGTTAATTAATAATACTAATGATGGCAAATACCAATATAGAATGGATTTCAATGAGCGATAAGGCCATTATTGCTTCTATAGGTGAATACTTGAAACACCAACGCTTAACCCAAAACAAAACACAAGCGAAAATAGCTGAGGCCGCTGGAATTAATCGCTGGACTTTGAGCCAAATTGAAAATGGTGAAGCTATTTCCTTGACTTCACTAATTCAGATACTTAGAACTCTTAATTTATTCAACGTTCTTGATGGATTCAGAATAGAAACACAAATAAGTCCCATAGCACTTGCAAAGTTAGAAAAGAAAAAAAGACAACGAGCAAGAAATAAAGAAAACAACCCACCTAACAGACAGGCAGGTAAAGAAAA
>CBDVAV010000070.1:0-11601 GCA_965372055.1 uncultured bacterium
CCCCCTTCGGGAGTAAGTTAAATCTGCCATCAAATCAAAGGATGGCTTTAGATCAACCTTGATCAGGCCTCCAAACTTATACCCAAGCCTGAATCTACTTTGATAAATATCCTTATCCGGTTTATAGTTAAAAACCGTCTTAAATGTTTGAAACCCAATTTTTGGGCCTATCTCAAACTGGGCCAAACTTTGGAAAACTGTAAAAAAAGTAAATAAAACTGTCCAGTATATTCTCATTAACTAGTGCATTTCAATATTAATAACTCAAAGTACGTTAAAATATTTAATTTATATTACAACAAAATTCAATTAATAATTACCTGATGTTTTGGAAATAATGCTATTCAATTTAGAGTTACTATTTAGTTTAAAATGGCATTTATTTCAATAAAACAATTAAAATTAACGTTGAAGTAACAAATTCAGGCAAATTATTTAGTGTTAAAAAAGCGTAAAATATTGAAAAAATCTTACACCATATTCATTATTTGAATAAATTGCGCACAAAATTAGGACTTAATGATAAAAAAAGCCCTTTATTCGTCCATCTCCATATTAATTTTCTTCAATTCATTATCCCAGGAGATTCCTTTATACAGTCATTATTTTATGAATCCCTACCTTTATAATTCTGCCTATGTAGGAATTGAAGGAAGACCGGCTGTTTTTCTTACACACCGGAGGCAATGGGTGGGCATTGAAGATGCTCCAGTAACATCAAATTTCACATTTCACACTCCCCTTACCCGTGGGCTTAGTTTTGGGTTGAATATTAACCAGGATGAGAGAAGTATTTTAACTACCTCAAATCTATTGGCCACTTTTGGTTTCGTTATACCACTAGGCACTAACCATTTCATAAGATTTGCCCTATCTGGGGGTATGGGATTAAATACCGTGGATAACAGCGTCCTGGGCGGCAATGATCCTGCATTGCAATTATTTAATGACAGCAAATTTCTTGATGGTAATTTTGGTTTTGTTTACCAGATTGGCAACCTCAACCTTGGATTTGCTTTGCCAAGGATATTTAAAAATGAACAATTTGGATTGGAAAGCATAGACATTGGGGAAGTTACCCCCACTGATGAGATCCTGCTCAACCTGGCTTACCGTCATTATTTTGCCAATGACCAGTTTGCATTTGAACCAAGGCTTTATTATAGATTGTCTGAAGATAATATGGATCAATATGAGGCTTCGGGTATTCTCCATATTAAAAATGCTATGTGGCTTGGAGGGTCTTATAGGGAAGATTTTGGATTTACTGGCCTGATTGGTTTCAAGATAAAGAACAGCATGGGCATTGGATATTCATTTGGTACAGGAATTTCAGAGTTTAGCGGAATTGATAATGCAACCCATGAAATTCAATTGTCCATTGCTTTTGGTGATAAAACTCGCAAGAATGTCCCCCAGGTTTATTCTTTTATTGATATTGGAAGGGAAAGAGAGCTCGTGGCAGATGAAGAACCTGAAGAGGAGCCCGAGGAAGAACCTATAGTTGAGCCAGAACCAGAAGAGGAACCAGAAGAAGAACCTGAAAAGGAGCCAGAGCCTATCGAAGAAGATCCTATCGTAGTTATTGAGCCTGAAATTGAACCCGAGGTTGAGCCTGAAGAAGACAAACCTGTGGTTGTAAAAAGAGGTGGCCATTTGTTAGAGTATCCTATAGGACATTATGTAATTGTAGGGGCATTTAGCACGGTCGAAAACGCCGAAGCCTATAGCGATAGGTTATTTGAACAGGGATACCAGGCTTCTTTTGGATATCTAACGGCAAGGAAATATTATTATGTCCATGTATTCTCAACTGATACATCAGAAAAAGCCAGGGCCGAAAGGGACAGGTTGAGGAGAACTCAGTTTAAAGATGCATGGTATTTATTAGTGGAAAATTAACCTAGAATTGGTTACTTTAAGATGATGAATGATATCAATATCCGAGCAAAATTCCAGCGAACTATGGGATCAACAAGCAAATTAACAATTGGCTTCTGCCTTTGGATTGTTACGCTTACAGCGTATGCTCAAACACCATTAATCTCATCAATTGATAAAACCTCTGCTGGGATAGGGGAAACAGTTACCATTGCTGGCAGCGGATTTGATAACTCCATCACAAACCTAGGTGTACAATTTGGTGCGGTAAAAGCTACAATAATCACTGCCACTGAAAACCTGCTCGAAGTCGAAGTGCCAATAGGTGCAACTTTTGGAAGCATATCAGTTACTCATAAAGTATCCAATAACATTGGTTATTCAAGTGAACTCTTTACAGTTAGTTTTGGAGGGGAGGCTTTTGACCTTGCCAAGATGGATGCTGCCATATCATTTCCCACAACCTTCGAACAATTTGATATTTGCCTGTGCGATTTTGATGGTGATGACAAAGTTGATATTGCTACTACCAAAAGTGACAATACTACCTCCATTGCCACCGATATATCTGTGTACCATAATACCGGTTCCAATTCAATAGCTTTTACTGAATTAAATAAAGGCACCAATCCCGAATTTGACTTAGGTTCATTAACCAAAAATATATATTGCGCAGACATCAACGGTGATAGTAAACCGGAAATTGTTGTTTCCAGGGATGGGGCGATAAGAAATTCTTTATTTGTTCTCAGAAATATCAGTACTATTGGAAACATTCAATTTGATAGCCCCATCCAACTGTTTCTTCCAGATGGCGATAGATCTCAGAGAGTTAATATAAAAGACATTGATGGCAACGGTAAAGCGGATATCATTGTAACTAATACAGCATTAAATAGTTTCTGTGTATTTACAAACAACAGCACTGCTACGGCACTAAATCTAAATGCTACTCCATTATTATTTAACGTGGAAGGTGCCACCAAATCCGGTGGGTTGGATGTAGTAGATCTGAATGGTGACGGATTGCCAGAAATCATCACCAATCCAAATCAAGGTACCGATATATTTATCAAGACCAATACTAGCACTGCTGGTAATTTACAGTTCGGTACTGCCCTCAAAGTAACTATTACCCAAAATATCAACGATTTGTTCTTGGCAGATATTGATGGTGATGATAAACCTGATATCGTTGCTTCGCTCTTCTTTAATGACTTTCTTGGCGTTTTGCTAAATACAAGCAGCGGTGATGCAATATCTTTTGGGAGTGTACAAACTTTTGTTACTAAAGACAAACCATGGAGCCTTGATTTTGGTGATGTGGATGGGGACGGCCTAACCGATATAATTTCATCTTCTGCAGGTTCACCAGGGGGTGTTGAATTATTTGTAAACTCTAGTACTCCGGGTAGTTTGAGCTTAACAACCAATGAGATATCAACGGTAGCTAGCAGGTTCTCCAAGATTGGGGATGTATCCGGGGATGGTAAGCCAGATCTCATATACACTTCTTTCGATGGCACTAATTTTAATCTAAACATAGTTAGAAACGGAATATGCCTCGATCCAGTGATATTTCCTCCTGCACCCCTGACTATTTGTGCCGGGGAAACAAAAAGGCTTGAAGTACCATTTGCCCCCTTTATAAATTATGTATGGACAAAGGATGCCATTCAGATTAAAAGCAGCACTGATCCTTTCGTTGACATCACAGCAGCGGGGGTATATCAAGTTACAGCCGAAGGTGAAGGTGGTGCTTGTGCTGTAATACAATCGGTAACAGTTACTTCAGATCTCACCTCCGCACCAACATTGGCAGCTTTGCCAGATCCTCCCCCAGTCTGTATTACTGAAACTTTAAATGTAGTCGGAGAGGATAAAGGAAGCCTTACTTATGCCTGGAGAGGCCCAAACAATTTTACTTCGGCTCTAAAAGACCTTGTGGTAACCGATATGACTTTAGATAAAGCGGGAAGGTATTTTCTCAAAGTTATTGATGGTGTCTGTGAAAGTAATGAAATTTCGATTTTAGTACAGGTTATATCCCCTCCCAGTGCTTCAATTTCGGCAAGTGGACTAACAGCATTTTGTCAGGGTGGCTCGGTAGATTTAAGTGTGATCAATGACCCCAGCTTTTCTTACCAATGGTTTAAAGATGGAACAATCATAACCGGGGAAACAAATACAACCTATACCGCTAACGCTGCAGGTAGCTACACCGTTAAGTTATCCCTGATCTCGGGTACATGTACCTTTGTAACTGATCCGGAAATTGTATCCATACTAGCACCTCCAACTGCAGATTTTATTGCTGGCACACAGGCTTGCGTCGGGGATGTGGTCACTTTCGAGAACACTTCTACCATTGATGCAGGAGAAACTCCTAATCATTTATGGAATTTTGGTGATGGCACTGCACCATCTACTGTTGAAAGCCCAACCCATGAATATACAGCAATAGGTACCTATACGGTAACTTATTCCGTAACTTATGCTGACCCAAATTGCATCGACAGTAAGGTTCAAGACATCGTGGTTTCCGAACCGACAGCATTTACCCTGGCTGCCAGTCCAGCGGCATCAGGTATATGTGAAGGTGATACCATAATCATTTCACTTTCCGAAACTTTCGCAAGCTACTTATGGTCAACTTCCGAAACTACAGCCACGATTGATGTTACGCAGGATGGAAGTTACCGGGTTGATGCTACAAACTCATCAGGTTGTGTAACCATAGATTCAATTTCAGTGTCCTTTCTAATCTCACCGGTAATCAGCATATTTCCTGACTCTACCGTGTCAATTGTAGCTGGGACATCTGTTGATCTAATGGCTTCCGGGGCAGACTCATATACCTGGTCTCCCGATTCAACACTTTCCAACGCATTATTACCAGACCCTGTGGCCACACCATCAGATACTACTATTTATACCGTGGTTGGCATCGGAGCCAATGGTTGTGAAGGTTCGGCTGAAATAACAATTAACGTTCAGAGTATTTCTGAAATTCAAGCAGAAAAAGCATTTACCCCTAATGGGGATTCGGTTAACGATACCTGGATTATTGCAGGAATTGAAAGCCCAAAATTTACAGGTTGCCGGTTGATCGTTTTCGATCGTCAGGGCACCTCAGTATTTGAAACCCAATCTTATACTAACACTGCTGGCTGGGATGGAATTTCTTCTAGTGGAAACCAACTTCCGCAAGGGGCCTATTATTGGATATTAAAGTGCAATAATGAGGTTGCTGAAACCGGAAGCGTAACTATTATTAGATGATTATCCCAGGGTTGAAAAATTATTGAAATATTTTATAGCTATTTCAATAATGTGCTGTATTTTATTAATTTTTTATTGGAAAGATAAAATATACCGCCTTTTTAGGGGTTACTTCCTTTAATTCGGTTATATAGTATAGTAGAACACTGCATTAAAACCATTAAATTTAAACGCTAAGAACTAAACTGGAGCTAGGCTGATTTGATAACTAACCACCTTTATTGATGTTTAAATTTATTCGATTTTTTTTGCCTCTGACCCTGATGGTGATCAGCATGCAATTATTTGCCCAGGAAACAAGTTGTTCTGATGGTATTGATAATGACGGCGATGGCCAGATTGATTGTGCAGACTTGGAGTGTACTCTTGTAGGAATTGAAAAGAACTGTAATTGTGAAGATGGAATTGATAATGATGGCGATGGAAACATAGATACCTTCGACTCCGATTGTGCGAGTTGGTATGGTTTGACATTCATTGGGGAAGATACAGACTGTAGTGTCCCACCAGATCCTTCAATTGGGTTTTTTGATTTTGTGGACCTAGCTGTAGTTTCCGGCCAAAATACAGTAGATACCCAATCAAAAATAAATGTTGGCGATGTTACTGGCGATGGAGTACCAGATGTGGTTGCTTCCTCAAAATTCGGAAAAGAGATCAGGGTAGTGGATCCCAACACCGGTGATGTTGTCAGCAGCCATCCCGCCATCACTAATTCAAAGCATTTATTTGAACTGGAAATTGCAATAGGTGATATTGATAAAGATGGCATTGGTGAAATATTTGCCATTCAGAGAAGATTTAAAAGTGCATCCAACATCACACCACTTGAATATTTTATTGTTGGTTATACTTATGCTGACGGTACTTTAATTGAAGATTATATCTTTAGCATGGGAGATGATGGTTCTGATGCAACTCAGAACTCCAACCGCCCAGGACTTATTGGTCTTGCTGATTTTGATGGTGACGGATTAGTTGAACTTTATTTCAGGAATCAGATCAGGGCAGCAGAATCCGGTGTATTATTGGCTGACGGTGGCGGCGTTTGGCTCACCGATGTGAACCAGGGACCGGTAGCATCTGATATTTTCCCAGGAGGTAATCTGGAACTGGTATCAGGGGAAAAAATCTACTCCGTTCCCAGCCTGGCCAATAGAAACCCTGCCACTCCCATTGACCTTAGTACCATGATTGCTGCTGATATGAACGATGTGATCACTGGGCTTGGTATGGATGCCAGGGAAAAATATTTTGTTAAAACCATGTTTGATGCTTCCGAATATGGTGATGATAATTTCAGTAGTACCTCGGTAGCCGACTTTGATAAAGATGGTAGAATGGATGTTTTTGTCTCAGGTGCAAGAGGAAACAATAACGGTAACACTGCCATTTATTACTGGAATGTTGCCAAGGGTACGGTTGATTATTTTGAAGTAACTGATCCTGCCTACCCTCCATCTGGAAGCGGGTTGGATGAAACTGGTGGTGGATGGCCCTGGGGGACAGGTAGAATTAATTTGGGGGATGTTGAGGGAAATACCACTACCTTATCTGAATCCAGGCTTAATGCCAACTTTATTGCCGGTACTCGGTTACACTCTTTAAGGGAAGACCCCAGCACTCCGGGCCAACTGGAATGGACCCCTGGTTGGGGAGGAACCCCCAGGATATTGAATGACAGTAAATCAGGCATTATTTCACTTACCGTCTTTGATTTTGATAATGATGGTTCTCCTGAACTGGTTTACAGGGATTCCCAGGCTCTTTATGTAATTGACGGCCCTACAGGAACCATTACCTATTGGTCACAACCCTGTCAGTCTCATACTATTACCGAAGGGCCTATAGTAGCTGATGTAAACGGGGATGGCACCACAGATATAGCGGTGCCTTGTTTTAGGGGTCCTGGAGCTTTTGACATTAATGATCCCATTCAACAACAGGCATTGGGGGAAATGCGGCTTTATTTCTCTTCAACCGATAGTTGGCTTCCTACCCGATCAGTTTGGAACCAGCATGGTTATAACGTGGTAAACGTAAACGATGACCTCACTATTCCTGAAACTCAATTTGATCCTTCAACTGTCTTTGGGACTGAAACCTGCGATAATGGCATTGTTGGCCCCATCACCCCGCTCAACAACTTCATGAACCAGGTACCTTCAATTTCTTCCGGTGGGTGTCCTGTATTCCCAGGACCCGATATTGCCTTTTTGGGTGATGATCCCAACCTGGATCCCAGCGATCCTGATTATGTAGATCCAAGTGACCCGAATTACTTCCCTGCCGTTGAAGTAATCCCACCAGTTTGCGGAGACCTTGGGATCTCGGTTAATTTTAATATTATCAACAGTGGCTCCAGATCCATCACCAATGATATCCCGATTACGTTTTGGGATGGGGACCCATCTGTAGAACCGGTCCCAAATCCTGACTCGGCTATATTATTGCATACTACAACCCTATCGGTTGTAAATTTCAATATTGGTGATACTTTGATCTATTCTGATACTGATCCCGATGCTGATGGCCCAGCAGTAACATTTAACAGTACGGGAGAACCCTTTAGACTTTATGTGATCCTTAACGATGGCAGCACAGGGGATGATCTGCCCGTCCTAATAGATGACCCTGAATTCATAGAATGTGATATCGCCAACAATTCATTCTTCTTTGATATAATACCGGAACCTTTCGAAGTCCAAATAGAAAAGATTTCCGAAAACATTAAATGCTTGGCTACCGAACCCAACACTGGTGAATTAAGGGCAGTGGTATTTGAAGGTGGGGTGGAAACCTTGGACTATAGTAAATTTTCCTTCCAATGGTACGATGGGGCTGATACAACAACAGCACTGACAGATCCTGAAGCTACAACCAATAGAATAACTGCCAGGTTAGAGGGCACATATACATTGGTGGTTACCAATACAGAAAAAGGATGTGCCAGCCTTCCTATTGATTCCACTATTGTAAGGATAGGCCAAGACCCTACTATTACTATCATTCAAAACTCAGCTCAGACACAATGCAGCCCGGTCAATGGCGAACTGGAAGCATTTATCACTGGTGGGAATGCCGGCTTTACCTTCGAATGGTTTGATAACCTGTTGAATCCAATTGGTATTACAGGTTCTTTGGCCAGTAACCTAGTAGCTGGAGAATATTCGGTTGGGGTTTCAAAATCAGGTTGTACAAAATTACAGTCATTTACACTTGCAGGTCCGGTTGTACCCGATGCGTCTGCTTCGGTGTTGGCACATGTGCTGGACTGTGCCGATCCTTTAACGGGGTCGATAACCGCAGAAGCATTGCTTAGTGGTGTACCCCAACCCGAAGCTGATTTCACTTTTGATTGGTATTATTGGGATGATGCCACCAGTACACTGGGCAGTATTTTACCTGCTGGTTTTGGCACCGGCAAAACCAGGACTACCTTACCTACCGGATTCTACGCCATAGTTGTAACCCAAAATTCTACACAATGCTCATCTTCACCACCAGTAATTGTGGAAATATTAGACATGCGGGATGCACCAACTGTAACAGTTTCCCAACTTGCACCTAATACTGGTTGTGCTCCTTCTGCTTATGATGGCTCCCTCCAGGCAAGTGCTACTACTTCTATCGGGGAACCCGCTGGTGGTTACTCTTATCAATGGTATGTAGGTGTGGGAACAGGCACCCCAATCGTAGGGGCAACAGCTGTCACAGTAACCGGACTAGGCCCTGGTACCTATACTGTTCAGGTAACCAACAACGATACTAACTGTCTGCAAGCACAACAAGGAACTGTACTTGATAACCCCACTTTCCCTGTATTGGCTCCGGCATTGATCACCATAACTGACAGGACAAATTGTGATCCTGCCATTCCCGATGGCGCATTGGCTGCTACTGATCCCGGTGTAGCCACTACTGCTACCGGTGAACCAGTAGCTGGATATACTTTTGAATGGTGGATCGGTGGAACTGCATCAGGCGCTGCAGACTTTACTGGGGTAACCTATTCCAATCTTGCAGCCGGAACTTATACCCTATCAGCCATAAATAATGATACGCAATGTTCTTCAGATACTGTACAAGTAGTTGTAGCAAATGCTGCTACTACACCTGGTTTTGGCGAAACCTTTACACCTAATACTAACTGTGTTATACCTAACGGAGCCATTACAGTAAATATTGGAGGTATTGTTGCCGGGTTTACTTTTGAGTGGTTTATAGGCGCTTCCACTACAGTACCATTTGTGGATGGTGTTGATGGAACAATCTCTGGGGCATCAAATGAAACAATATCAGGATTACTTGGATTACAGCAATACACGGTAAGAGTAACAGATGATGGTACTTTATGTGTTAATACTAAAGTCCTGACCTCTACCGAAAATCTTATAACTCCCGTTATAGATCCTCTGCAAGTAGCTATTACTGACCGCACCACTTGTGACCCAGTTGCACCAAACGGAATATTGGATGCTACCAGTGCTACTATTGCCTCCACTGCTGGTGGAGAACCAGTGGCAGGATATACTTTGGATTGGTGGATTGGTAATAGTGCAGTAGGAGCACCCGACTTTACCGGAGCTACTTACACCGCTTTAGCCGCAGGGACTTATACCTTGGTGGCCACTAATAATGACACCCAATGTTCTTCAGCCGCTGAACAATTTGTGGTTGGGGCAGCAGCCGTTACACCCACTATTAATCTGGTAGCTACCCCTGAAACCACCTGTTCAGGAACCCCTAATGGTTTGATTGTCGCAACTGCTGATGTGGGATCCGGTTTCACCACCATTGGATTTACTTTTGAATGGTTTGAAGGACTTGGTACAGGAGGAAATACTTTGGGAACAACAGTTGGCACACAATCTGGTGCTGATGCAACAGAATTAGATGGTGGTATGGATTACACGGTAAGGGTTACCGATGATGCTACCGGTTGTACAAATACTCAGTCACTTTCATTATTGGATAATAGCGTAGTTCCTGTTGCTGCAGGAACAGCATTCGATAATTCAATTTGTGATGCAACGTTAACAATTCCTGCGGTAACTTTTTCAGGAAGAATTGAGGCTGCAGTTACTTTTAACGGTAATCCAGTAGCGGATTTTACCGATTTTACCTTCATCTGGTATGATGGAAATTCCATAGCAGCCCCGGTAATTGCCGCTGAGACCAGTGATATTTTAAACAACAGGGACGGCGGATTCTACACATACACAGTACAAAATTCTGTGTTGGGCTGTACTTCCTTGCCCTTTACTGTTGAGATTATGAATAACACGGTTCTGCCTGATATTCAGATTGAAAATATAATTGCATCTACCAACTGTGCTGGTGGAACAGTAAATGGTGCCATTGATGTCTATGTGGATGCAAATGGCAACACCATTAATGATGACAACCAGGCCTTATATTCTTTTCTCTGGGACGACCCTGCCACTACTGGTGCAAGAAGTGTCACAGGTCTTCAGGGTGGCACATCCCCTACCGGGGATTATACCGTCACAGTAACCGACCTCACAACTGGATGTCAATCAACACTTACCGTGACTGTTCCTGATCAAAACGTACTCCCACTGGTCACACTCATACAAACCGCCAACAACGTTTGTGATATTGTCATCGCTGGTGGCTTTACCGGTACTGTCACCGTGGCCGTTGAATTCCCCACAGCTATTTTCCCCGTAGACTATACTGACTACAATATGGACCTGTTCGCAGGCAACATCGCCGCACAGCCTTCCGCTGTGGTCCAGAATATTGCCAACGGGGTCGACAACAATGTGTTCACTGCCCTGCAGGATGGCTTCTATACCGTGGAGATCACCAACGGAACTTCAAACTGTACCTCCAACCTGGTACAGGTCGAAGTGCTCAACACACAGGTTTTCCCTGACATCCAGATCGATAACGTGGTGGCTTCCACCAATTGTGCCGGGGGAACGCTCAACGGTGAAATCCATGTCTGGGTCGATGTGGATGGCAATGGTTTAAATGATGATGCCCAAGCCAATTATTCATTCCTCTGGGACGACCCTGCCGTTACTGCTTTAAGTGACGTTACCGGGCTGCAGGGCGGCGCATCCCCCACCGGGGACTACACCGTCACCGTGGTCGACCAGACTTCTGGCTGCCAGTCCACACTGACTGTAAACGTGCCCAGTGAAAACGTACTGCCACTGGTCACCCTTGCCCAGACCGCCAACAACGTCTGTGACATTGCTGTCGCCGGTGTTTATAACGGTACTGTCACCGTGGCCGTCGAATTCCCCACCGGGGTGGTGGTCGCTGACTATACCGATTACAGCATGGACCTGTTCGCTGGCAACATCGCCGCACAGCCTTCCGCTGTGGTCCAGAATATTGCCAACGGGGTTGACAACAATGTCTTTACTGCCCTGCAGGATGGCTTCTATACCGTGGAGATCACCA
>CBDVAV010000071.1:0-11514 GCA_965372055.1 uncultured bacterium
AGCTACCAGTTCTGCCGGAAAACCGGGCCCTGCGATAGCCACTACAATATATTGTTTACCATTGGCCATGTAAGTCATTGGCGCTGCGTTCGTGGTTGCGGGTATTTCTATTTCGGCCACGATCTCCCCGGTTTTTTTATTATGCACGCGGAATATAGGTGATCCTCCCCGCCCTTCACCGGCAAACATTGCTGTTTTTGTGATAAGCACATTGGCATGTGCGCTTTTGCCAGTCCTAGGTATATTAACACCTTTTAAAGCAGGGTGATTCTTAACATTATCGGGTGTATCACCATTTGGGATATCCCATAGATGATTTCCCGTGTTCAAATCAATGGCAATAATATGTCCGTAGGGTGGCTTAAGCAATGGAAGTCCCCGAGGCCCACTTATTCCTCCCGGGCCAAGGGAGATGTACTCCATGCTTGATTTTTTAGGATCATGCACCAATGAAATATTGCTATGCCCACGCTGGGAAGCGACATATAGTATTCCAGTTTCTGGATCAACTGCCGAACCTCCGGGGATATTTGCCCCACCGTTGGCTCCTGGAACAACAAGAGTGCCTTGGGTCCCACTGGGATCTTTGGCCAGGGATGGAGGTGTAAATAATGGCCCCATTTTGTGTTTTTTAGTGATCGCAATTGCTTCTTCTCTAAGTTCGGGCGTGAAGTCGATTAGATCATCAACAGTTATTCCCTGTATTTCAAAGGGTTTGGGCCAAGTGGGAAATCTCTGTGTGGGTGAAGTGATTTCACCAGGAACATCTGATTTTGGTACCGAACGTTCTTCCATCGGCCAGACGGGTTCTCCGGTTTCACGGTTAAAGACATATGCCCACCCTTGCTTTGTTGATTGCACCAATGCTTTTATGCTGCGTCCGTCAACTGTAATATCCACTACGTGGGGAGCAGTGGGATTATCATAGTTCCAAATATCGTGCTTCACAAGTTGCTGATGCCAAACCCTCTCTCCGGTTTTGACATCCAAGGCCACAATACTGGTCCCATATAGATTGTCACCCGGTCTATGACCCCCATAATAATCTCCTGTAGGGGTATCGGTAGGGATATATACATGTCCCAATTCGGGATCACCGGACAGGGGAGGCCAGGATGAAACATTTCCTGTAAATTTCCAGGAATCATTTTCCCAGGTGTCATGTCCGAATTCACCAGGTTTGGGAATCACATGAAAACTCCATAACTCTTTGCCGGTCTGTGCGTCATAGCCGCGGATATCACCTGGGATATTCTCCTTCTGACTTGGATAATAACCGCGTCCGTGTGCATTGCCGACAACCACCACACCATTTATCACAATAGGGGGGGATCCGGTAGTAATCAGTCCATATTTTGGATCGATACCAGTTTCAGGATCGACCTCAAAACCTAACCCCAACATGGCATCAACTACCCCTTTTGAACCAAATTCACTAATGGGCTCCCCTGTTTTCGCGTCAAGCGCAACAAGAAAAAATCCAGGGGTGACCACATAAATTCTTCCTTGGCCGTTTACTTCTGCATATGCCACTCCCCTGCCGGAAAATCTTCTGGGTGAAACTTCCCATCTTTGGGTCTGTTTCATCCTCCACATCCAGATGGTTTCCCCGGTAGCGCCATCAATGGCAATAACAGCTCTCCTTTCACCAGCAGCGGCATATAGTATTCCATTAACTGCAATAGGTGTATTCCTGTAATAGAATTCAGGATATGGGCCATAATTTGCAGAACTCCATCTCCAGGCAACATCGAGATCTTCAGCATTATCTAAATTTATCTGGTCGAGGTTTGAATAACGCAAACTACCGGGACCACTTCCCCAAAAACGCCAATCACCCGATGCGTTGTCCTGGCTCGAAACATCAGTTGTAAATAAGGTAATTGCAATAACCAGCAGTAAATCAGAAAATACTTTAAGATTTTTCATTTCTCTTTCCTTTGGGATAAATTTTCAATTTTAATTTGTTTAAGCTTACTTGAAGTAGTAGGCAAGTCGGATTGTCCAGACTGTAAATTGTTTAGACTTAAAATATATGACAAAACGTCGGCAACTTCTTTCTTTGATAGTCTGCCGGGGTTTTCGTAAGGCATCGTGGTACGGATCAGTTCATAAATTTCAAAAAGATATCTTCCATTCCAGGTATTAATGAAGACATCCATGGTAAATTGTTCAGGCATGTGACATTCGGCACAATGTGATTGATAAACTTTGATGCCTCTTTGCACTTGCGCATCAGTAAATATACTATCCTGAACCGTTATTTCAAATGAAGGAGTATCATTTACCTGCGCATAAGCTTTGAAGTCAGATGTAATAAGAAATAACAATAAAATTAATACTATTTCTATTTGAGATGATCTTTGTTTGTCTATTGTAGATAGAATGATATTCACTTTAAGTTCAAATTTTATATTTCACCCTTGCGGGCAAATTGTATTATATGATCAGCAGCCCTAAAAGCAAGTGCTTGTATGGTCATGGTGGGCTGTCCTCTTCCCGATGAAACAAAGCTACTGCCATCGCAAATGAACAGGTTCGGCACATCATGTGATCTGTGATATTTGTCAATTACCGAAGTTTCTGGGTCATTCCCCATCCTGCAGGTTCCGAGCAAATGCCAATGGTTTCTCTTTGCTTCCATTGGATCGTGCCAAGTCTTTAATGCATCGGTCGCTTCAACAAGATGGATACATTTTTCAAGAAAGAATTCCCGGATCTTTACATCATCTGGATGTTCCTTATAAGTTTTTCTGATTGCAGGCCTACCATACTTATCTTTAAATTTGGGATCAAGATCGATGTAGTTGGATTCCAGGGGTATCATTGTCGTATGTCCGTTAACATCTATGGTATAATTAAAATACTCTTTGATCATTCTCTTATAATCGGATCCCCAGGTAGGGGCATCGGGAGGAAGGCCATTTAATGCAAAACTGATAAGATTATGCTGCCATCTGGCATCTATTCCACCACCACCGAAAAAGCCCCGTGAAGGATCGGAATCATAAAAATCATGGGCCACTCTTGTCACCATTACACTTTTATATTCATTCAATGGTTTATCAAAAAGTGCGTAAGCATGCACCTGTCCATTGCCCATCACATATTTCCCGACTTTTCCACTTGAATTTGCCATACCGTTGGGAAAGCGGCTTGATTCGGACATTAATAATGTGCGCGGTGTTTCAGCACCATTAGCGCATAATACCACCGCTTTGGCAAGTTGTCCTTGCTGATTACCGTTTTTATCAAAGTAAAGAACTTCATTTACTCTTCCCGCATCATTAGTTTCGATTCTGTATACCGTGCTTTCCGGGCGAATTTCGCAGTTTCCAGATCTTTCGGCCAACGGGATCATGGCAGACAAGCTGGTAGATTTTGCACTTACTTCACAACCGAATCCCATGCAGAAACCGCAATGAACGCATGCTGGGCGATTGTTATGCATCTTAGATAAAATGGCCATTGGAGCTGGATATGGCTTCCATCCCAATTTTTTTGCTGCCTTTTCAAATATCACTCCAGATGATTTTACAGGAAGGGGGGGTACAGGATAATCACGTGACCGTGGCGGATCATGGGGCCCTGGCACTCCAGAAACACCCATTTCCCAGTCAACCTTAGTGTAATATGGTTCAAGTTCCTGGTAGGTAATTGGCCAATCCTCAATCCCAGTACCTTCCACGGGGCCATAAATACTTTTTTCATTAAAATCTATCTCATGAAATCTCCAGGAATTTGCAGTAAAATGGGTTTGAGTTCCGCCAACCATGCGGAGGTAATTTAAACTTCTCATTTCTTGGGATATTTCATCATCACTCTCCCTAAATGTCTGTGGATCATTCTCCCCGCCAGCCCTAGCACCTAAACCACGCTTTTCAGTGCCACCGAATTCATCATGCATAAATTGATTGGGCTTCTTTAAGGGTCCTTGTTCAAGTACAACAGTGCTGAAGCCTGCCGTTGAAAGCTCCTTGGCCATTATACCTCCTGCAGCACCCGAGCCAATCACCACGAAATCAACTTGGTCACGAAGTCCATAAAATGTTTGGTTCTGTTGCTTATTTCTCATTCTTGCCCCCATCATTCATGTATTGTTCATCATAGTAGCCGAATGGAGGTTTCCAGGTTGCGCTGTGGTCAAAACCTAAATGCTCCCATCCTATATTATCCTTATTTCCTCCATAAGAAGGCATGGCAAACATTCCGGAGATAGTCAAATTTCTGACGGTTTCGAAAAAATCTGTTTGCTCTATTTCCTTCAGCATTGCTATCTGCTGTTTTGGATTAAGATTTGAGAAATTATTCCCCGGGTATTTTTCTAAAATTTTGGCTTTGAATTCCACCAGGCCTTTTTGAATTATCTCTTTATCCGCTTCCCGTATGGTAGCTAAGGCACGATCTATAAAATAAATTATCCCGGCTTCAGTTGCTCCCGGTGTATCATCTGAAGGAAATATCTGAGCTGCCATTGCTTCTATTTCTTTCGCTTCTATTTCGGTAAGGACTTCAAATGGAGCGCCTTCTTTTTTCGCCTGGCAAGCAAAATTTACAGTTGCAATAATGGCCGATGAATTCATTGCTATCCATGAGCCACTTATCATCGAACCTGATCTGTTTAAAAACTCACGGCGGGTTTGCTTTATCAGGGACATAAGACACTACTAAATAAAAATTTAGTAAAACAAACTACGTTTTTATTCTAAAGAAGTCAAATCAATTTCTGTGGATTACAAAACTATCCAAAAGCTGTGCATTGAATAAAACTGTTAACAATTGGTAGAATCACCAAACTATACCGCCCTAATCAATGTAGAGGCTTATCACCATTGAATTTGCCTAATCCTGAAGGGTCAGCGCTACCAGTTCGCCGGGATGACCTCTACCACTTATTGCTATCACAATGTACTGTTTTCCATTTATCGAATAAGTCATAGGTACGCCTGCCTGGTTCGCTGGCAATTCTATTTCCGCAATTATCTCCCCGGTGGCTTTATCGTGTGCCCTGAACTTGTTTCCGCCACCGCCATCTGCACTGTAAATTCCAGCACCTTCGCCAGCAAATAGAAGAGACTTGGTCACAAGAAGTCCTACCCGATCTGGCGAACCTGTCCTGGGCAGATCAAGGTCTTTTAACTTTGGATGATTTTTTGCCCAATCCGGGGTATCGGTATTTGGGATCATCCATTCGTGCTCACCAGTGTTTAAATTTATTGCGGTAATCCTGCCCCATGGTGGTTTGGCCAAAGGAAGGCCAAAGGGTCCCTCAAGGCCGTTACCTGCCCAGGCAACATAGTTCATGTCAGAAATATCAGGCTCCGACTGTAGACCAACCGGACGTAACACTGTTGTAGAAGACACATACAAAATGTTTGTCTCAGGGTCTAAAACGGCACCTTGCCAGTTAGCACCCCCTACAGGACTAGGTAACATTAGGGTAGCCAGCTCATCTGGCGGATTTACCACACCAATAGGGGTGTAGATGGAGCCTTTACGGTAATTGGCGGCAATCCTTAATGCTTCTTTTCTGATTTCTGGGGTAAAATCACTGAGTATATCTTCACTGTACTCCTGGCGATCAAAAGGCAAAGGTTTTGTCGGAAAGGGCTGGGTAGGAGCTGTAAATTCACCAGGAACATCGCTTGGTGGCACCTTTCTTTCCTCTATTGGCCATACAGGCTTACCGGTTATTCGGTCAAAAACAAAGACAAAAGCTTGCTTAGTTACCTGAATTACCGCCTTGATTTCTTGACCATCCACGTTAATGTCAGCCAGTACAGGAGGGGCAGGTAGATCGTAATCCCATATATCATGATGTACAAGCTGATAATGCCAAACCCTTTCACCTGTTTTGACATTCAAGCACACCAAGCTTTGAGAAAATAAGTTATCTCCTGGTCTGTGCCCTCCATAGAAATCGCCTGTAGCTGCTTCCAATGGGATATAGACATAGCCCAATTCCGAATCAGCAGATAAGGGGGTCCAGGCAGCCACATTGCCAGTGTATTTCCAACTATTGTTCTCCCAGGTTTCATTACCAAACTCCCCTTCCTGAGGTATGGTATGAAATATCCATAATTGTTTTCCATTCCTTACATCATAAGCCATGATGTCCCCTTGAACTTGATTCTTTGAGGGCGGGGATAACCCAGGAGGAAAGCAGGAGCCTACCACCACGATATCATTTACAATAATTGGTGGGGAAGTAGATCCTATTGGTGTAGTAATGGGATCCACATGTTCACCAAGACCTTTTTTTAAATCCACGATGCCGTTTTCACCAAACCCATCCACAATCTGGCCTGTAGCAGCATCCAAAGCGATCAGTTGGTAACCTGGAGTGATGTACAAAATACGATCCTTACCACCATCAGGGGCCTCCCAATAAGCCACACCACGACCAGAGTTCTGTCGGGGATTATAGACCGTTCGCTCCCCTTCATTTATGCTGTATGTCCATAGGGTTTCACCAGTAATAGCATCCAAGGCCACAACTGCCCTTCTTATTCCAGCAGTGGCATACAAAATACCTTTTACCATCAGAGGGGTGGTTTTATAGTAATATTCAGGACGAGGGCCAAAATTATCTGACTTCCACCGCCAGGCGATATTGAGTTTGGCCACATTGGAAGAGTTGATCTGATCCAATGGAGAGTAATTGGTACTGGCTTGGTCTGCCCTGTGTTGCGGCCAATCAGCTTCAATTGTATTTACCTTTTGGTCGGGATTGTTGGGTGTGTATTTGTTGGCCACTTTGATAGGAGACGGAGGCCCGAAAATTACTTTATCCAGTTCATCTTTGTTGGATGATAAAGGGGTTTCGCCTGCTGGATATCTATTGAAATTGAGAATATAAGCCAACAGAGAGGCATAAGTTTCATCATCATACCCACCAGGATTGCTAACCGGCATAGTGGTTCTGGTATACTCAAATAGTTCACCCATGGTTTTTTCCTTCCATTTATTTTGAAACCTTGTACCAATCAAAGAGGAGCCACCTTCTGTACCACGCAGATCACCTCCATGACATGATGCACAGTCATTGGCGTAAATACTCCCCACTGCATCAACTTGGTTTTGGGTATATATTCCTTTTAATGCTGTTGGTGTTTCATCGTATTGGGAGGTCTGTGTTGGACCATTACATGATTTGATTGCAAAAGCCAATGCAAGCAAAACGAGTATTTTGGTATGGATTCTCATAATCGGGGACTTAAGAATTTGTTCAAATTGACAAATTGAAGTAAAGGATTTTATCTTTTTTTAGAATTAAAGATATATAAAGGTTAATTAGAAGAGAAATCAAGGATAAATTTACGAGGGTTTGCCTGGGGGAGTTCCTGCGCTTGCCCTGGACTTTGAAAGATCAAAACGTGCGGTTCTTGGTTGTCAGGATTTATCCTTCCGAATATTCCGAACTGCTAATTGTTCATTATTCATTACCAATTGGCAATATGTAACAAGCCCCCACGACATTTCACCTGGGAAATAGAAAGATGTCAGATGTATCCACCTGACATCTTTTCGGAATTTCCCTTAAATTATTCTTCACTGGAATGCGCCAAATCGGGTCGCCCTGTTGATTTGGAGCTTTCACCTTTTCTCAATACAGAATTAAATTTGGAGTTCAACTCATTGAGCCTGGCCTCCCCAATTTTTTCAAAAACTTCCTGCCTTGCGGCTGCATAGGCTCCAAAATCAGCATACGATGATACAAATACCACACATGCCTGTTCTTCACCAAAAACATTCCAGTAAGTGTTATAACTGGCGCTTATCCCTGCTTTTGTCCATTCTGCAAGATATTCAGCAATAATTTCGTTGGCCTTTTCCTCCTGTCCGGATTTAATCCAGCCAGTATATATATCAGTATAAGTTCGGCTAACAGTATTATCGTAACCTGCAGGCACATAAGACTGCCCGGGGTTGTGCCTCCACAAAGATGTTGTGCTAAAATTTCGTGTATGACCGTACTTTTTTTCCTGTTCCATGGCCTTGGGGTTGTTGGCGAACCAATCTCCAAACTTTTTATTTACTTCATCATATCCTGCCATGGTTTTACCAACATTCATGAAGTAGCTCATGCCCTGATCATTTCTGCCAACACCGTATCCAGGGGCACTGGTGGCATCGGCTAGTTCTTTAAATTCTTTTATCCACTGCTCGTATTCTGCAAAATTGCTTGGAGATACATTATCAGTAATGATAAAAATTAAGTCGCCTTGCTCGCTTTCTGAATCCTGGGCATAACTACCTTGGCTATTAAAAGAAATTACAAGGATGGCAATCAAAATTGCCTTTAAGGTTCTTAGAGTTTTCATTGGTGTATAGTTTTGGTTAGAGTAAATTAATTTATGAATAAAAGTGGGATAAGTCAAGAATTTGGAAACAATAAAGAATAGAGTGTGGAATGGAAACCTGCCAGGTGAAAACCTTGACATTACTCAAATTTTAAATAAAACCCCCAATCGGAAATCCGTGTAATAAGTCAGTGACCTGTATTTTCCTTCTCCAAGGGTTTGTGTCGCATTGCTATCCGATACACTTCGATATGCTGCCGATGACCCAGTATGAACGTTGGCACCAAGGTTAATCCACAGGTTCCCCGGCTCTTTGTCTTTTGAAAATAGCCTGCCGGGATTTATCATCATTCCCGCTCCGAATCCGGTATTGAAAGCCGTTCCATGAAATTTAAACTGGGCTTTAAAATGGGTGTTTTCCTCTTCGGTGGTCCTTGAACTGAAAAAAGTGGTCATGCCCAAACGAACTTCACCGTAACTTTTAAATGCTGGTGTGGACATAAAATCATATTGGCCTATTATGTGGAGGGTCCAGAAGCAATCCTCTTCGTCAACTTCAACAAACTCACCAGGGTATCCTTCCCTGATCAATTCATAATCATATTTATTATTATAGTACATGGCAATGCCAAACTCGGAACCCCAGGAAAACGGACTCTCGTTCGATTGACGTTTGTACAGAAAGGACAGACCAAAAGGGGTATGAGTAACATTCCGGTTAAACTCCCCATGTGGACTATATACCTTAATATTTACTCCCAGGCTATTATTCTGCGAATGACCGGAGTAACCTGAGAGAATTACCAGGGTTGAGATGATAAATATAGAAGGAAGTGAAAATTTCACCTTATTTTCTGGCTTTGCTTAGACTAAAAACCAATTTGGTATAATAAAGCTCTATAAATATTAATTCAATGTCAAATAGCTAGAGATCAAATATTTGCATAATTCTCAAAAGTATCAGATGACAATAACCCACACAAACCCCTAAACTAAGCCAGATTGTTTGGCCACAAGTCCCGCTCACCCTTTGGCTTGGCCGGCAGTATGATGAATTTAGCCTAACCCATTTTCAACCAGTACTTCCATTCCCTGCTTGATGGTATTTATTGATATGCAGCCTTTTTGGGCAATGTCAATAAGCTTATTAATGCTTTTCGGTTCACTAAACTCCCCTCCGGTCACTTCAATATTGATTTTCGAGAAACGGGCTGGAGCAGAGTCAGAAAGTTCACTGCTCAGTTTTATTTTTAATCCTGTTACAATGATGTTACGCTCCTTGGCAGCAGCATATAATGTACTTGCAAAACAGCCCCCAACGCCCATAAGCAAAACCTGACCGCCCATGGGTCCTTTTCCACCACCGCCCTTCTCCGGAGGTCTGTCAATTATAATTTCATAATTTCCGGCTTCAGCCTTGGTGGCCGTATCACCGACTTGTTGAAGTTGAATTTGTACTTGAGCCATGTTTCTAAGTTAGCAAAATTATATTGATTCAAAGTCACAAATCCATGCTAACGGGGGAGCCATCGCAATCCTAAGCTCTCGATAGAATGCGACAGTTTAAGTATATGGTTGTGATTTCAATAACTAAACTCATCTTGCGATAATGAACCTAAACTGATAAGACCCAAGATTTCCATACTTAATGTTGAGGATATATACACCATTTTTGATCCGGCTTAAATCCAGTATTAGATTCGTTTGCCTTGAATTGTACTTGTAAACTGTCTTGCCCTGAGAATCGACTATCATGTATCCTCGTGGCCTTTTAAAAAGTACTTGATCACCGGATTCCCGGGACGAATAGCTAATAAATATTTCGTCGAAAGCTGGATTAGGCAAGATCTTTACAATCGGACAAACCATACAATCATCCAAGATGACAGTTACATATTTGTATTTTGTATCGCTATTACCACAAAAATTGGTTTTCCATACACTAACCTCGCCACTTTCAGCACCGGAAACAATCCAGGTTTTAACACTTCTACTAGTGTCTACTCCTCCCGTACGAAGAAAACCAGCCGGCATTGTCCATACAAAAGCTTCACTTTCCTCAACTTGATCTGAGACATTAAACCTAATCAGAGACCCTTTTACTACCTCAGAAGGGCCGATTAAATCACCAATAATATCAGATGGTAAACCCTTGGTTCTATCTACAACTGAAGCCATTGTATCATTAAGTTTCTCTCTCATTAAACTCACCTGCTCATCAGATAAAACAGACATGCAATTGGGTATAGTGTAAGACATGAAATTAGTCATATTTGTTGTAGGGTTGCTGCTAACATTGCAATCAATACAGTTACTCACAAATTGACAATTATTCGGATCAACACATGCATTTTCTGTAACATAATCAACAGAAGTACCGACACTAGTATTAAAAGTATGCGGTAAACCAAGACAATGACCCATTTCATGACTCACCACTTTCGTGGCCGCAACTTTATACGAAATAAAATCTCCCGAACAGTGGTTAACAGTTCGGGTGCCACCGATAACCATAGCCTTTTTATTGTTTGATGGAACAAATCCTCCAGCAGCCTTACTATTTGAGGGTAGCAGATAGATGTCAATTGCATCGGTATGTTGAAGAGACTTCGGATCATCAAATATTCCTAATAGTGCCATTGGCTCTCTATTTGGATCAGTGTAAATATTAGTAAACCAATCTCTTGCACCGCTAAGTTCAAAATAAAACCCATATTGATTAAACGAGGAATTGAGATTTTCCATAATCTTGATATCGATTGTTGAATTATATCCGCCCCACCCATTTCCGTATCCTTGTACCCTGTGGATATAAATATTAATCCAATAAAGTTTACATGATTCTCTTCTTACCTGAAGACTTTTATAAGATTCAGTTCTTTGCTTATTAATTGAGGGATTGGATAGACAAAAGCTTTGGCCATTAACTAATGTTGATGCCGACAGCAAAAAATTTATTGCCCATAGTATTTGTAGAAATTTCACTTTGCTTTTGACTATATCACCATGAGTAATATTCATTTATAAGATGACAATCTTCCTTGTTTACCTCATAACTGTCTTTTAATGTATTTTTTAACAGCAGGCAACCCACCTTCTGAAGCCTTCGCCCACCATCATATATAAAATTTACAGATATTGATATACTTTGAGTGGGGTTCTTTAAGTAGATTGAATTGCCATATAATTTAATATTTTAGAGTAATTGCCT
>CBDVAV010000072.1:0-11357 GCA_965372055.1 uncultured bacterium
GGATCACCGTTGACGAATTCAATAGGGTTAAAGGTTACAATAACATATTTGCCCTCGGGGATGTGGCGGCGATGACAGGCGAAAAAATACCAAATGGACATCCTATGTTGGCCTCGGTAGCCATACAGCAAGGAAATCTATTAGCGAAAAATATTATCAGGGAAATTAAAGGGAAAAGTTTGCAACCATTTAAATACAGAAACAAGGGATTAATGGCAACAATAGGAAGAAACCAGGCAGTAGCCGAGTTTTCCAATTTGAGGCTACAGGGAATTGCAGCATGGTTTGCCTGGATGTTTATTCACTTGGTATTGTTGGTAGGGTTTAGGAATAAAATGATCGCTTTTATCAATTGGGTTTGGAGTTATTTTAACTATGACCGTGGAACCCGCCTCATCATCAGGCCATACAAAAGAAAGAAGTTGAAAGCGGAGAAATCGATTCAACACAAAATGATCGCATAAAAATATTTAAAGTTCCATTTATCCCCCAAGGCCGGAAGTAATTCTGGCCTTTTTTTGTTAAACAGTATTTAACAAATTAAATATTAAATGTTTTTTGTACGAAATACATAACGTTTTTTGCAAACATTATTTTTGATATTTGAGTCATTGAAATTTATTTGTGAATTGATGTTTTGGGGTTTGTGATTTGCTTTTTCCCCCAAAGGGACGCCTTTGGCATACTAAATTCGTTGCAATATCTTTTTTAAAGATCGTTAAATCAAAAAACTATAAGGTCTTACTTTACAAGATTAAGTCTCACCTTCCAAGATAACCCCCCTGTTGGCACAGGCATTGCAAACCATGCCAAAAAAACTAATAAACAAAATGATTGAAATGAAAAAAAATGTAATTCTATTTATGATGAGCGTAGTAGTGTTTAGTGCGTTTATTGGAAAAGAGGGCAAGACATCTCTTCGTAATGGACGATATGTAGCAGATGTAAATGCCAGCACTGTAAAGTGGGTAGGCCGTAAGATAGGCTTTTCTCACAATGGAACATTGGATTTGGCCGAAGGTTATTTAAATGTTCACAATGATGTGATTTCAGATGGTTCATTTAAAATGAAAATGACAACTATCAAAGATGAATCATTAACCGATGCAAAGGACAACAAGAAACTGGAAGGGCATTTGAAGTCAAAAGATTTCTTTTATGTTAAAAAATATCCGCAATCAAATTTTAACATAAATACCATCGAACATTCAAATGGCAATAGTTATCTCATCAAAGGTGACCTGACAATTAAAGGAATCACCCATCCCCTTGAATATCCAGCAAACATTGATATTAAAGACAATACTATTAATGTTCATGGAGAAATGAAGTTTGATCGCACATTGTACGATATAAGGTTCAAATCAGGGAGTTTTTTCGAAAACCTTGGGGACAAATTAATTTATGACGACATCGAAATTGAAGTGAATTTAGTGCTGAGGGCAGAGGAGAATTTATAATCACTGCTTTTTAGGGTTTAGTATGTGATGGCAGCTTCGGGGTAATTTGAGTTTAGGCTTATCCCGGGGCTGTTTTTTTGTCTGGAAAATTGCATGTTTGCCACTTATTTATTCAGGGAATAATAATTTCCAGTTTGGTTAGCCAGGAAAAAGTTTAATGCCTTTTCCCTCAAAGGACCAAAATTTACAGCTAATGTATGATCGTAAAAACCCGTAAATTGGGTGATCCGCAACGGCACTCTTATTGTTGTTGAATATGCCCAAACCTTACTTCTAATTATTATGACCACCCTCAAAACCCTAATTCTATTGATGGCTATCTGCAGCCTGTTGATTTCTTGCTCTGAATCTGATGATGGGTCAATTGCCAATAATGGACAAATGAATGATAATGACAAAATGAATGATTTGGATATAGATCTGACTTTGGAAGCTTTTACTTTGGATGGGTTGACCCAGCAAAGACTTGATTCAGGAAAGACTTTCATAGAATTCCTTAATCGCAGCTCCATGCGGGTGGGATTCCTGGAACTTTCACCTGGACAATCTGATGATCGGGATCCGTTAACAGGCGATCAATTGTATTACTTCGCCACAGGTAGTGGAATGCTTACCATAGGATCGGAAGAAGTATCTTTTGCCCAAGGGCAGATCATCTTTGTGAAATCAGACAAGGCGGCTGCAAAAATTACCAAAGTTGATGCTGATGTCCAAGCAGTGATAATAACCATGAAAACACCAACTGATCCCAGTTCCCCCGCATGGCGTATATATGGAAAATCATTAGTCGAGTCGCCCCGAAATACCAACCAGAATGTTTGGAATCCATTTTTGCAAAGGTCAAATCTATTATTAGGATTGTACATGCTACCTCAAAGCAGAGGTGGGGATGGCAGATTGGTCCATAGTTGGGAAGAACTGAACATTGTAACCAGCGGGAAGAGCAAATTCACCACGGATAACGGGGAAGTTAATATTGAAAAAGGATCAATTGTATTTGTTCAAAACGGGAATGGGCATTTTTTTAGTAACCTAACGGACGATACCGATATCCTGATATTATGGAAACAACCATAGTTGATAATTTGGTTAGAATTTTTTCATCACCAAACCCATATGCTCCTGAAGTTTAAGACTATAAGACAGAGGCATCACTTCCGATTCTTTTTTATAATTTAGAAGATCACTGTTAACCGTATCAATTTCGAAATTGAGACCAATACTTTTCCTGTCATCGACATAATGCTCTACACATTTGTCAACATTATTATATAGAAAGCATTCTTTCGCCTGCCAGAAGTCCGGGATTCTGATGTAGCCTTTATCACCTATAATATATGCACAATTGGGAAGCTTACATCTGAATGAAGTAGTTAAAGTTGCAGTTACATCAACATAGTCAAAAAGCATTGTCACATCATCATCCACTCCTGTTGGTGCTTTCTTTGAGATCACTGAAATATTATCAGGATCCTTTTTTAAAAATAACCACGCTAAGGCAATAGGGTAAATTCCCATGTCCAGGAGAGCTCCTCCAGCCAAATCAGGACTGTACATCCTGCTTTCAGGGTCAAATGGGACTGGGTTTCCAAAATCAGCCTTAATATGTTTTATATCACCTATTTTCCCTTCCTTTACCCATTCTTGCGCCTTTAATATTGCAGGGAGAAAGTAAGTCCACAGGGCTTCCATTAGGTAATTGCCCGTTGTTTGGGACAAATCAATCAAATCCCTACATTCTTGAGGGTTCACGGTAATTGGTTTTTCACAGAGTACAGCTTTACCTGCTTTTAAAGCATTGGAAGAGTTATCAAAATGAAAATTGTGGGGCGTAGCCACGTAAATGGCATCAATTTCATCATCCTCAAATAAATTATCATAATCGCCATATGCTTTAGGAATATTATATTGATTGGCAAATTGAGTGGCTTTTTCTTTAGATCGGGAGGCAACTGCCACTAATTCCCCATTATTGACAAACTTGAAATCCTGTGTGAATGAGTGGGCTATATTTCCAGTACTGATTATGCCCCATTTAATTGATTCCATGATTTTCTGAAATTGATATTATTCGGGATATTAAAAATAATAGTTTTAGTCTTAAACCTTAATAAAAATCTTTTTCTTGTAAAGTAGGTATGCTGGTATATATATAATGAACATATAAATAACGGCATATATGAAAGAGGCAAATTTTGGAGCAAAACCAATACCGGTAAATGCATCCATGAACATCCGGTTGAGGGAGTTATCACCAAATATGCTTCCATAAAAAACCAGGGTGAGCATCCCGGACAATACGTAGGATGTAATGGCATTGGCGCCATAGACCCTGCCAACCTTTGTCCATTTTTTATATCCCAAAATATCAACTACCAACATGCACGCTGCTAATCCCATGGTAGCAACCCCGGCAGTCCAGAGTACATATGAGCTTGTCCATAAATTCTTGTTCAACGGCATAAACCAAGCCCATACTTCGCCAATTAAGTACATGGAGAATCCAACAAAGAATAACCAGGTAAGCTTTTTGAAAGGTTCCTCGATACTGAGAAACAATTTACCAATCAACATCCCAATGATACCGGTAGCAATTGCTGGTAAAGAACTTAGCAGTCCTTCTGGGTCCCAGGTAACCTGCCAAAACCTACCTGGCAGAAAAATGCGGTCAAACCAGGCTGTAATATTAATTCCCGGGTCATAATTGGCAGCAATAAACCCTTCAGATAATTGCCTGATCCCTCCAAGCTCTATAAGATTATTTCCGCTGCTTAAAACGGTTCCTGTCAAAATTGCGTTTTGAATGACATCATCGACAGGCACTGGAACCAACACAAATAGAAGCCAGTAAGCCAGTAATATAAAGCTCCCGATCCAAACCTGCTGCTTCCAATTTGTATTCATAAATATTATTGCACAAAAAAAGAATACAATGGAAATCCTTGGAAGTACTCCTGCGAACCGCATTCCTTCAACATTAAAATTGGGCCATAGCCATAAAAACCAACCCAAGAGCATGATTTTTATTGACCTGGAAATTAATTTTTTGTACAATTCCTTTTTTGAAACCCCGTCATCCATACGTTTGGTATATGCCAAAGTAATGGACACCCCTACCATGAAAAGAAAGAATGGGAATACGAGATCAGTAGGGGTTATGCCATTCCACTCCGCATGTAAAAGTGGGGCATAAACATTGCCCCATGATCCCGGATCGTTGACGATTACCATCCCTGCAATAGTAAATCCCCTTAACGCATCCAGGGATATTAATCTGGCTCCAAAAGTTGGTTCGCTCATAATTTTCTCATTGTTAATATTTAACTCGAATTAACAAAAAAGTTTTTATAAGTAATTCTAGAAAGAGTAAAAAATATTTATTTCCCTATGAACTTATACGTCAATGAGTGTGCAATTAATTTAGCTATTTGCAATTAGATATCCAATCAGGGCTTTTACGTCATTATTCAAACGAGATAAGTAGGATTATTCTTCAACTAGCATTTGTAAATAAACTAAATTATGTATCACAAACTCCACCCCTCTCTATAATCATAATGAACAAGATCATTTGCTTCTGGTACATTAGTGATTTTCATATTTGCGCTATCCCAAAGCAGATTCTTCCCATCCAGTCTAACGGAGATCATTCCCAAAAGAAGTGCTTCCGTCAAAGGGCCCGCAAATTCAAAATTAGATCTGGTGGCCAATCCATTTTTACAAGCTAATATCCACTCGTTATAATGGCCTACTGAACGTGGTAATGATTTTGAAGGGATGCTAAATGCCTGCATCTTGGAATCAGGAATCAGTTTGGGGGTCTTTCCTCCCCAGCCCTCGACTAACATTTTTCCCTTTTCTCCAACAAAAATAATCCCATCTTCAGGATCAAGTTCCTGATTTTCTTCCAATTCATCTGGACGGTCAGGTAACATTCCCCCATCGTACCAATGTAATTTTACTGGCGGCATTCCACCACGGGCTGGGAACTGATAATGCACAGTACAGGCAACAGGCATAGATTCAGTAAAAATTGGAGTAGAACTGGAATTCACACTAATGGGAGCTTTTAAATTTAATGCTGAAAAAATCGGGGCAATATTATGAACACCCATATCTCCCAATCCCCCTTCGCCAAAATCACACCAACCCCTCCATTTAAAAGGTGCGTAAGCCGGATGATATGGGCGGTGTGGAGCAGGTCCCAGCCAGAGATCCCAATCAAGGGTTGGAGGTATTGGAGGGGTGGCCTTTGGGCGATCAATCCCCTGTGGCCACCAGAGATCAGTGCTTCCACGCCGCGTAGGCCTGTCCGACCAAACATGAACTTCATGCACCGGTCCTATGACACCTGCGGTAATCCATTCATTAATCAGCCTGTTACCTTCAAACTCCATTCCCTGGTTTCCCATTTGGGTTGCAACTTTGGAATTTTTTGCTGCTTTGGCTATTTCCCTTGCTTCTGTAATGGTGTGGGTCAAAGGTTTTTCACAATAAACATGTTTGCCTAAGTTGAGGGCACTAATTACTGCAACAGCGTGAGTATGGTCAGGAGGTGCCACCATTACAGCGTCAATGGACTTTTCTTTTTCCAGCATTACCCTAAAATCTATATATCTTATGGCTTTGGGGTATTTTAAAAAGGTATTTTCTGCCCTGGTTTGGTCAACATCACATAATGCAATGATATTTTCACTCTCTAACTCCTGCAATACATCCGCTCCCCGGCCACCAACACCTATGCCGGCAATATTGAGTTTATCGCTTGGTGGAGTAAAGCCAGCACCTCCCAAAACATGTCTGGGCACAATAATAAAAGTAGAAATACCAGAAGCACTGGTTAACTTCATGAATTTTCTTCTGTTTATCTTTTTCATAATTTATATGACTAAAATGTAATATTCCTAAATTTTGAATGTGCCATTGAAATTAATATAATTCAGTTAAGAATACGTTAACCTGACATTTTTATTAACCTGTTCAAGACTTTGCCGCTATGTTGGGGTTTGCTACAAATATTGAAAGCTTATAGGTACACGATTATTAGATAAAAAGGTATAAATATCTTATATTAAGGAAAATTTCTATTGATAGATGACTTCTTTATCCGAAATAATTGAAAAGTGTAAAACCCTTTCATTTGACCTAGACTTTTCTGAGGCTAAAAAATGGAAGGGAAATGATAAAAGTAGGATTTTAACAGGGTTTCTGCCCATTTATTTCCCCAAGGAAATTGTTCATGCTGCCGGAGGTTTGGCAGTAGGTATCATGGGTACTGGAGACCGTAAGCAAATTATAAAAGGAGATGCTTACTATCAATCCTACATTTGCCACATGCCAAGGGGGATCATCGAAATGGCTTTAAGCAATAACCTGGATCACTTTGATGGATTTATTTTTCCCTCTATTTGCGATGTGATCAGAAACCTCACAGGAATGTTCCAGGTACTTAATAAAGGGAAGTTTGTAAAATACATGGATTTTCCTCAAAATTTTAAATCCGACATTGGCGGTGCTTTTTATCAACAAGAAATGAGGCTTGTTTTAAAAAAGATTCATGACATCAATAAAGTTGAAGTTACAAAGGAAAAGCTAAACCATGCCATCGGGTTATTTAATAAAAACCGGCAATATATAGACCATATTTATAAGATCAGGCAGGACTTTCCCTGGCGTTTAAGTATTGAGGATCTGTACTATATACTAAGGGCTGGACTGGTGATTCCGGTTGAAGATCATAATGAAATGTTAGAAAGTGTCTGTTCATACATAGACTCAGATATTGGCGAACCCATGGATAAAATCAAGGTGGTTGTTACGGGCTCCTTCTGCGAACAACCACCAATCGGACTTATAAAATCCATTGAATTAGCAGGATGTTACGTGGTGGATGATGACTTCATGCTGGGATCACGATGGATCCAGGGTGATGTGAATGACACTTCAGATGATCCATTAAATGCATTATCGGAAGCTTACATCAATCAAAGCGTATTCTCTTCATCAGTATATGATGTAGATAACACCAAAGAAGAACGATTGATTGAGCAAGTGAAAAAGAGAAATGCTGACGGGGTAATTTTTGCCGCTCCAAGTTTTTGTGATCCTGCTCTGCTTGATGGCCCTTTGTTACAAAAAGGCTGTCTTAAAAATAATATAAGATATATCAGCTTCCAATACAATGAGAATACAGCACAGTTTAAAGTGATCAAAGAGCAAGTTGGGGCCTTTTCAGATTCCATAAAACTTTGGGATGAGGAACTAATGGAAGTCTAATTAATTTCAAAATGAGAAAAACAATTAGCCAAGAAGAATCAATAAAAAAGTAAAATATGTCAAAAGCTGTTGTTAAGGAAAAAAGTATGGTTCTCCAAAAGGAGATGATCGGGAATCTATTCAAAGATCTGTCAGCCGCTAAAGATACAGGCAAAAAGGTGGTTTATACATTTGTCCCCGGCAACCTTTCAGAGTTGATCCATACTTTCGATATGCTTCCGGTTTATCCCGAGATAAACGCCTTGCAATCCGGAATGCGCAAAAAATCCGGTGATTATATCAAAGAGGCCGAAAAGTATGGACATTCAGAAGACGTTTGCACTTATGTTAAGTGTGACATTGGAATGATGTTGAATGGCAACATTGGACCCACGGGAGAAAAGATCCCTGACCCTGACCTGTTACTGCTTAGTTATACAGGTTGCTTTACCTTTTTGAAATGGTTTGAAAACCTGGAAAGACTTTATCCGGGAGTTCCAGTAGCATTACTTCATACCCCATACCAGGAGAATGCGGAAATTACCCCTGAAATGGAGGCCTATATGGTAAAACAATTAAAAAAGGAGGTTATCCCTAAAATGGAAAAAGTCTCTGGAAACAAATTCGATGAAGAAAAGCTAAAAAAGATACTGGAAAATTCTGCAGAGTCAGGCGAGTTGATATATAAAATATTCGATTCCACTAAACATAAACCTTCTCCCATTGACGCCTACTTTGCAGGTGTATATTACATAGGCCCTATCAATATTGGTTTCAGGGGCACCTCGCTAGCTACTGAATACTATAGGGAACTTTACAAAGAAGTGCAAGAGCGCATTTCACTTGGATTGGGGCCGATTACCCCGGAAGGTGAGATGAAAGAAGAGAATTTCAGGCTGGTTATCGAAGGGCCACCCAATTGGACTAGTTTCAGGGAATTCTGGAAATTATTTTATGATGTAGGGGCAGTGACAGTTTCATCATCTTACAGCAAGGTAGGAGGGGTTTATGATATGGGTTTCAGGCATGATCCTGACCATCCACTGCAATCACTGGCCGAATATTGCATGAACTGCTATACGAATTTAAACCTGCCCCAACGCATAGATTTACTTGGTCATTGTATAAAGAGATACCATGCTGATGGCTTTCTTATAAATTCCATTAAAAGCTGTAATTCCTTCTCAGCAGGCCAACTGATGATTATGAGAGACCTGGAAGAAAAATTGGAAGTGCCGGTTGGATTTATTGAATCTGATTTGGTTGATCCCAGGTATTTCTCTTACTCAAACATTAAAAACAGGCTAGAATCCTTTTTCCAAATGCTTGAGCAACGCAAAATAATTAGAGAAGGAAAAGAAATTCTAAGCGAGGTATAAACCCAAAGTTGTTATGAGTAAATATTATTTAGGAATTGACCTTGGTTCAACAACTTCAAAAGCGGTTATTATTAATGAAAATGATGAGATCCTTGGCAGGGGAATTACCAATACCAGGGCCAACTACAAGATAGCAGCAGATATAGCTAAAATGGAAGCTATCTACGATGCCCGGTTTACCCTACTGACCCAGAAGATGGAAAGTGAAATTGAAGCAATCCCGGATCTTGGTAAATACATTGAAGAGGTAAGATCAATATTTAACTACCTACAGTTTAAGAAAAGGCTTGACCGGTTTTCAGAACAATTAAAACTCACTACCAATGGCTTTGCATTTAAATCCAATAAATCCCTAATCAACCATATTGAAGATATCATCAATACTATCGGGCCACAAATCAAAAGGGAGTTCATTGAAGGAAGCCTGGGTTCTGAAAATCAATTTTTCAGGGACACTGTAGGCGAATGTTACAATCGTGAAGTTGAAAAACTGAACAACAGCTTATTTGAGCCCCTGATGTTGGCATTTGATAAGAGCATCACCCCTGTTGAAAACGAAATGATGGAGTTTGACTTCAAGGAACTGATAAACGATTCGATGGCCATTTTGGAAGATAAATACAATGGATTGGTTGATATCGCTGCCGATAACCATAGTGTGAATTTCGATGCGGAATTAAACCTTCTAGAAGGCAACTATAAACAAGTAACCGATACCTTCAGAAAGCACATTCACAGGGTAGCTGATAAGGAAATTAATATTTCCAACATGGTTGGAACAGGGTATGGCAGGGCCTTGCTTCCCTTTCCTGAAGATTGTATCAAGTCAGAGATACTTTGCCATGCCTTTGGTGCCCATGCAGTATTTCCCAAAACCAGAACGGTCTTGGACATCGGGGGTCAGGATACCAAAGCCATCCAAGTAGATAGCTATGGACTGGTTACCAGTTTTCACATGAACGACAGATGTGCTGCAGGTTGCGGGCGATACCTCGGCTATATTGCTGATGAAATGAGTATTTCTTTAAACGAACTGGGGCCTTTGGCACTTCACTCTGAAAAGGAGACAAATATTTGCTCCACATGTACAGTTTTTGCCGGAGCCGAGATTCGTGAATTGTTGAACGTGGGAGAAAAGCGCGAGGATATTTTGGCCGGGTTGCACAAGGCTATTGTTATGCGGGCCATGTCCTTGATTGCACGTTCAGGAGGCGTTAGAAACGAGTTCACTTTTACGGGAGGAGTAGCAAGAAATCAGGCAGTATTGAAGTTCGTCAAGAAAATGGTCCTTGAAAGTTACGGAGACAATATAAAAATTAATATTCACCCCGATTCAATCTTCATGGGTGCTTTAGGTGCAGCAATGTTCTCCAGGCGTAACATTGAAATTGACCTTCCTCAAAAGAAAAAGAAAAAGACCGTTCAGGAAATTTAAAATAGGAATCAATGGATAGAGAGATATTTACAATGGGCATTGATGTTGGTGGGAGTTATATTAAAGGTGTATTGATGGATTATTCTGGCAATCCCTCGATCATCGATAAAAAAATCGAAAAAATCAGAAAACGCAATCCGGTGGAGCTGTCAAAAAATGTTATTGAAGCTCTTTTATTGCAGAATGGGATGGAGTTTGGAGACCTGGAATACCTCGCTTCAACAGGAGAAGGGGAAATGGTACCTAAGAAGACAGGCCATTTTTACAGTATGACCACCCATGCCAAGGGAGGGCTGTTTTTTTGCCCCCAGGCAAAGACAGTGGTTGATCTGGGTGCCTTATATGTAAGGGCAATAAAAGTCAATGAGAAAGGAAGGGTCATGGATTATCAGATGACAGGGCAATGCGCCTCTGGGTCAGGACAGTTCATTGAGAACATATCACGGTACCTCGGACTGGCAATAGATGAGGTTGGGGATATCTCCATGGAAGCAGATAATGCAGAAGTCCCATCAGGCATTTGTGCAGTTTTAGCCGAAACGGATGTAATTAACTCTGTATCCAGGGGAATAAAAACCCCAAACATTGTTAAAGGCATCCACCTGTCAATAGCCAACCGGATAGTACGGCTTATAAATAAGCTAAGGGGTGAATCCCCCGTGGTTTTAATGGGTGGAATGGCAATGAATAAAGGGATGGTTCAGGCTATTGATGAAGTATTAAATGAAAACAAAAAGGAAGTTGAAATATTAACCCATCCGGATGCAATTTACTCCGGGGCTACCGGTGCTGCCTTATGGGGTGGTTTCCGATATCAAAAATTAAAGA
>CBDVAV010000073.1:0-11148 GCA_965372055.1 uncultured bacterium
AATTAAGGCAAAGTTATAGCCCTTGAAACTTTAATACAATCCGAGGTCAGAGATCTTTACATAAATGTTTACTCATGAAAAATCAAAGTAAGTGAGGAATTTGATTATTTTTGCAAAAAATGTCATATGACAAAATAGAAGGAACTAACATGGGTTTATTAAAAAAAATCTTAATTCAAACAGGTTTTTATAATCCTGTTAAAACCATTTATAAATTAGTAACACAGTCCCCATCTTTATTGTATAAAGATATATATTATAGAATCAAAGGAGCCCCTGATGGATATTCTTTTCCTCCCTATCAATTCATTACCTTAATCATTGGTCAAACGTCAGTTTATTCCTATTATGAAGGAGGAAAAGAGGGTATAAAAAAAATTATTTCATGCCTTGAAAAATGTTCTATTGATGTAAAGGATTTTAAAAAAATTCTAGATTTTGGATGTGGAAGCGGGAGATTAATTAGACATTTAAGTTTTTTAAAAGAATCAGAACTATATGGAACAGATTATAACCAAGATTTAATCAAATGGTGTCAAAAAAAATTACCGTTTGCTCAATTCCAAGTGAATAGATTGGAACCTCCATTAGATTACGAAAGCAATACATTTGACTTTATCTTTCTACGTTCTGTTTTCACCCATATAGATGAAACCTTACAAAAAAAATGGCTGAAAGAATTTTGTAGAGTATTAGGAAACAATGGTATTTTACTCTTTACTACACACGGAGATCAATTTTTGAACATACTATCAGAGAAAGAAAAAACTGAATATAATTCAGGGAAATTAGTTGTTAAGAATATGGAGTATAAAGGTTCCAATCTTGCGTCAAGTTTTCAATCTCCCAAATTTGTGGAAAATGTCTTGTTGGAAAATTTTGAGTTGGTGTCCTATTTTCCAGCAGAAAAAAATGCTGAGCAAGATCTTTACATTCTACGTAAAAACAGTGGTACATTATAAAGTCAAATTAAATTCAACAATTACTTCAATTGTCCCCGTTCCCTTTGACTTTTCATACAAAGATTTTTGTCAAACACAAAATTCGAAACGCCTGTAGCCTAAAATAAGATTCCGTTGAATTTAAAAGCCGAAATGTCACCTAATTAACCAAAGAAATCTTTATAGCCCTTGAAACTTTAATACAATCCGAGGTCAGAGATCTTTATGTGAACCATCACAAAATGGAGCATTTTTGGAGTGTTTGCATCCACACCAGGCAACATTTTTTTTGGCTTGGATCTCTGTCCTTATAGGTGTAATTGATGTCGTCGCATGTGAACCGTCGCAAAAAGGTTGATTACTGCTTCTGCCACATGCACACCAATGATATGTGCCGGTATCACTTTCCATTACAAATGGTGATTTCTGTGCAATAACTGGTTTGTCCATAATTGAATTTTTGTTGGGTTTAATTATTTCGGTTAATGATGTGTTGAGTTATTAGGTCATAAACACTTCTTAGGTCGTTATGGTTCTCAAGATCGGCAAGATGATTTTGAATTGTTTGAAAATCATTGCGAATGGCAGGCCCTGTTTGGGCTTCTTCCGGCCCTATATCCAATGCTTTTTCAATTGTTTCGACGATCAAAGGTTTTAAAATATCGAAATCCAGATCTTTTGATTTTGTAAGGTCCTGGGATAGGGTTAGCATATGATTAGTAAAGTTACAGGCAAACACCGCGGCTATATGTAAAATTTTCCTTTCATCCTCATCGATAAATATCACTTTGTTGAAAATCCTTTCTCCAATAGTCTTTAATAGGCCCTTGGTATAATCATTCCTGGTCTCAATGCAAATGGGAATATTGGAGAATTTGACTTTCTTATTCTTGCTGAAGGTCTGCAGAGGATAAAAAACACCAATGTTTTCCGTGGCGGCGAAATCCAGCACATCCAACGGCTGGCTTCCCGAAGTGTGTACTAATATAGCGTCATTGGGGAGGGCGATTTCTTTTGCTATTTCAACAATGTTATCATCAGTGACGGCAATAATAAATACTATTGAATCGCTGTTTGAAAAATCCAAATCGGTTTTGAGTGAAGCATTATAGAGCCTGTCGATTAGTTTTTGAGCATTCGAAGGATTTTTGCTAAAAACTTCGGATACAAAATAACCGTGATTATCCAGTTCTGGGGCAAGATGCCAGGCTACGTTCCCAGAACCTATAAACGAAACCCGAATTCTTTTATCCATTTGGTTCTACTTATCATTTAAGTGGAAGTAAAAAACATATCCGATAAACAGGAATCCCTTTGGGGCAAATCCCAAATAAATTACAAAATTCAATTTTTAAATCTCCCCAAAACTTGATTTTGATACTTCCAGGCAATTTCCACTTTGATCTTTGAGTCATTGAATATTATTTGTTATTTATTAATTGTGATTTATGATTTTGGTTTATCAAATTTCCCAAAGGGATGCCGATGGTACAATGACATCCCTTTAAATTCATTGAGGATTTTCCATTTCAACCTTCTTTTGCTATTTTGTGAACAGCATTCACAAATTTATCAAGGTCATAAAGGTTGGTGTACACATGGGGGGTTACCCTTACTCCTTTAATATTTTCCCAAACTATACTGGTAGTATGGATTTTGTATTTACTCCATAACTTGTTGGCAATATCCCCTGGTTCCATTCCATCTATACTAAAGTTTGCCAATGCACAAGAATATTGATCTTTCAAAGAGGTATGTAACCTGACTTTTGGTATTTCCAGCACTTTTTCACACCAATAGTTTTTCAGATATCTCAATCGCTCTTCTTTTCTTTTGCTACCAATTGCATTGTGAAAATCAACTGCCTGGCCAATGGCCTGTTCAGGAGCAAACGACCTGGTACCCAAGCCTTCAAACTTTCTAATGTTTTCACTTTGGGGTTCGTGGTTTGGTATTAGTGGCCAAAGATCAGCGATGTTTTCTTTTTTTATATGTAGCATACCTGTTCCAAACGGGGCGCAGAGCCATTTATGTAAACTTGTACCAAAATAATCGCAATTCATATCGCTTAATGAAAAGGAATAATGTGCGAAAGTATGAGCTCCATCAACCACGGTTTTTATGCCACGTTTCCTGGCCTCGGCACATAATTTATTAACGGGAAGGATCTGACCTGTCCAATTGATCATTTGTGTTAGGTGGAAGATTTTTGTCTTGTTGGTCACGGCATCCAGAAAAGGCTGGATCATTGCATTGTCATCTTCCAGGGGCAAATCAAAATTCAGCCATTTAATTTTTAAGCCGTCCCTCATTTCCCTTTGTTTCCAGGCGTTGATCATGTTAGGGTAATCCTGTTTAGTCATTATCACCTCATCTCCCTTTTCCAACCTTAGACCGAATATTACCGTGTCCAACGATTCTGTAGCATTTCTGTTAACAGCAATCTCCTCTGGGGAGCAGTCAGCCAATTCTGCCAGTTTTTCCCTGATTGGCTCTCTTCCCTGATCCAGGATCCTCCACATATAATAGGACGGGGTCTCATTGCTATAATGATAATACCGGTCAACGGCATCCTGAACAACCTTGGGCTGTGGGCTTACCCCGCCATTGTTGAGATTGATAATACTGGGTGATACCGTATATGCCTGCCTGATCCGGTTCCATAAATCTTCATCATTTGCCGCATCTTTAGCGTTTAGTTGATTTAGGGAAATTAAGGCGTCAGATACATCTTCGGCCAGGGCACGTCCGATTAAAGGCCCTACTGAAAATGTGGTGGTTAACCCCGCCATTTTTTGAAAAAAAGATCTTCTTGATGATTTCATTTGATTGATATTTTGCTCTGTAGTGAAATTACGGAAAAAGAATCAAATAGTAATTGTGAATTTAAATATTGTGGAATGGTTCTGATTTATCGGGATTATTTTATTCCAAATTTTTATCCCTAATTTTTGAGAATTCGCCAAAACGGCGGTAGGTAGCAATCCCGAAACCAATCATGAGCAGGAAAGTTCCACTCCAAAGAATGTTTATCCATGGTTTTTCAACTGCTTCCAAAATGATCCAGTCTTTTTGTGTCTGATTAATTCCAATCGAAAAGCTATTGTCTTCAGGGTGTACATTTAACAGTGTCAATTTCACTCCTATGTCTTCATTGGCATAAGGAATCCTCCCGATCATATTGTCTTTTATCATAAAGATTGGCTCTGAGAAATAATCGCGGGCTTTGCCAAGAATTTTGATTTTTGCTTTGATGGCAACATCGTTTCCTGTTAATGTTACATTATCAACTTCAGTTAGCCGCTCGATACCTTCTATCGTTGCCACAAAATCATTGACAAAAAACTCCTGCCCTACTACAGTTTTTATTTCCCTGATCTCCCCCCACTCCTTTTCGACATCAGGGTCAGGGATATTGGTTATGTGGGTATATATATCCTTGGACAGGGTTCTTTTTATATCAGGAGAAACCATTGTACCCATATTTGGATTGAATTGGACTCTGGGATAAAGCACAAATTGGGATCCATCATTTTTTTTGTATTTCACTTCATGGTAGATATTTTCAGGTTCGATCTCCATGGTGTCGCCTTTAGTGAAATATTGATGGCCATTGGAAATGATATCCTGGTTTGCAATTACCTGGTAGGGGTCATTGGTTACCCCAAACTTGTTGAATTCCAAATAACCAGGCAACCCTTTTATCTTACTGCGTTTACCCGAATAGGTTACTTGATAGTCTTTTAGGTTTTTAGGTTCGTTCAGGAAAAGCAATAAATTTTCCTTATTCATCTGGTCGGGAAATTCCCTGTTGTAAGGCATTCCTGAAGAATTTAGGGAAATAACATTTGAATGTCCCGATGAGAACATGATACCAATTAATATCATTGCAATACCGATATGGGAGATTGAGCCACCTGAAAGATTTACGTTCTTTTTAGATACCTGGATCAAAATCTTACCGTTGGCGATAATTGAATAAAGTCCCGCGGTCAATAATATCAGGTAAGATGGGTTTGTCACACCAGAAATCATGAAAATCACGCTGGAAATTAGCAGTGTTAAAATTAGTGGAGTTGTCAACTCCTTTAATAATTTTGACCTGTCCATTTTTTTCCACCAAAAGAACTGACCTGTACCGGACAATAAGGCAATAATTATGGCGAACCACTTTTGCCACATTGTAAAAAAACCTATCTGGTCTGCCGGAAGGGCAGCATTGGACACTCCTCCAAATAATTGAACAATTTTATTAAATACAGGAATTGACGTTGGCACAAGTACCTGGAAACCCATTAATCCCAAAGTAGCAGCTCCAACAAAAATCCAAAATTCCCGGGAATAGGTTGAAACCTCATCATTGGAGGATGGTATTTTTTTCCAGTTTATCGAGGCAAGAACAATTGCACCAAAAGTAAAAAACAGAAGATAGATCAAAAGTTGCCCCGACAAACCTAGGTCAGTGAAGGAATGAACCGAAGCTTCCCCCAGTACTCCACTTCTGGTCAGGAATGTACTGTACAAGATCAACACGAAAGTGGTAATTACCAATATTATTGAAGTTTTAAGAGCCGTATTACTATTCCTGAAAGTAATCATGGTATGGATACAGGCAATGAGGAACAACCAGGGTACATATACTGCATTTTCCACCGGATCCCAGTTCCAATATCCTCCAAAATTAAGGGTCTCGTATGCCCAGTACCCCCCCATCAGTATTCCCAACCCAAGTACTGCTGCCGAGAAAATAGCCCAGGGTAGAGCCGGCCTAATCCATTCATGGTACTTCTTGATCCAAAGCCCGGAAATACAAAAGCTAAACGGAATTAATGTGGTTGCAAATCCCAGGAACAAGGTGGGAGGATGAATTACCATCCAATAATTCTGCAGTAAAGGATTGAGCCCTGTGCCATCTTCTGGAATAAACTCTGGATTGATCTTAAAGATTGGGGCATCCATTACATCGCGTAGCAAGAGAAATGGGGTGCTTCCAATCTTAAAGTTAAATATTACTACACCTAAGATCATAGATGCCAAGAATGCTTGCACTAATGAGAAGATCGTCATTAACGGGCTTTCCCAAAATTTATTTGTCTTAATAAGCACAATACCCAATAATGCCTGCCAAAACATCCATAACATAAAACTTCCCTCCTGTCCTTCCCAAAAGCTAGAGATCATATATTCGGCAGGGAGATGTTTTGAGGAATGGCTCCAGGCATAATGGTATTCGTAGTACCCATTTTTGATGATCAGAAACAATGTTACTACAATACCTACAACTGATATAGTATGGATATAAAATGCAATTCTGGCATTATTTAACCACTGTTCTTTATTAATGGAAAGTTTTGTGGATGTCGCCTTGTAATATGCAAAAGCAGCTACCACGGAGGTTACAAAGGCCGTAATTACAAACAGATGTCCTAGATCACCAATAAAAGTATGCAGCATGAAGGGTTAGTCAATTGGTTACTTTTACCTCAGTTTCCTGGTATTTTGAGGGACATTTCATTAATATTTTATCAGCCACGAATGCTTGTTGATCGTATGCACCCACTACCACAACTTGTTCCGAGCGAATAAAGTCCGGAGGCATTGGCTTTGAGTAATGTACCTTTTGTTGATGGCTGTTTTCATCTAACATGATAAATGAGAAAGATAATTTATCTTCACTGTCCTCGATACCAACAATTTCACCGTTTTCATCTTTTAGCAACGTTCCCACTACATGTATATTATTCAGGTTGTCATTATCGGCCATAACTTTGGCTTCATCGAATGAAACATAAGTACTGGCATCCCCGGCAGTAGAGATAATGATCATTATTGCCATGCCTATAATGATGATCCCAAAAATGTGCGATTTTTTCATGTTGTTGCTAGTTTACGGCCTTCAAATCAACAACAAAATTAAGCATATAATTCTCTTATTCCTGTTTTTGTTCTTCCAATTTAGTAACCTTCCTGTCAATCCTAATCAAATAAAAAAACAGCCCTGTAAGAATCACTAGAATAATAGCGAGAACAATATATATTTTGCCATCAGCCCTGAACTTATCTGCCATCTCAATTTTTTCCCGAACCTGACTTAGTGCATAGGTTTGGGTGAGAATTAAAGTTATAATTGAGAATATAGTTGCTTTCAAATTTTTCATATTCTAAACCATATTAATAGATATTCGACTGATCCGGACTCGAATTGTAGAAATCCACACCCCAAGCAAAGTCCACCCAATCACCGCCGGATAAAATACCATCCTCATTTTGCTGTCAAGGTCATAAGTGTTGAAGCCGGGATTACCACCACTCCCGGGGTGCAGGGAATCAGTCATTCTTGGGAGTATAAACAGTAACGGGATTAAAGCTGCAAAAGCGAATATATTGTAGACAGCACTAATCTTGGCTCGTTTTTGCTCGTCCTCAATTGAATTTCGCAATACGATGTAGGCCAGATAGATCAATAAAGTAATCGCTGCCCCGTTTTGCTTGGGATCGCCACTCCAGGCTGAAGACCAGGTGAATTTAGCCCAGATCATGCCAGTGATCAATCCAAGGATTCCGAAAACAATTCCGGTATTAACAAATTCTATGGCAAATATATCATGTTCAGGTTTATTGGAAGAGAGGTGTTTTATGGAATAAACCACAGATATAAAAAACAGTATGATCATGCCGAACCACATGGGCACGTGAAAATACAAAGCACGAATAGTTTCATTAAGTATAGGCAGTCTTGGGACTCCTAATAACAGCCCGGCTATTACTGTATAAAATACCAGCAGGACAGTCAGGAGTTTCCACCAATTTGCTTTGATTATGCCCATAATTAACTCCGCCAAAGATAGGGGAATAATAAATAAGAGACTGTTCCTACAATTACATTTATCGATACCAGGACCAGCAGGTGTTTTAAATTTTCTTCACCCGAGATGCCGTTAATCGCGTTTCTAGATATCCTGATCACCATTAACAGTAGAGGCAGTACAATGGGGAAACTTAAGATAGCCATCAGGGTGGTGTTTTGCCCGGCTTTGGAGACAATCCCCGAGATCATGGTAAGTGACGATGAGAAACCGATCGAGGCCAGTACTAAATTCAAGACAAACAATCCCTGATCTTTAACAGGATTGCCGAGGACAAGGCTGTAAAACAGGTATCCTGCACCCCCCCAAAAGATCATTAATACAGCATTATATATTATCTTGGATAATATGATGGCCTCTGGGCTGGCGATAGTATAGTAATAGGTAAATCTCGAACTGCTTTCCTGTAAAAAACTTTTCACCACCGCATTGATTGAGGTGAATAACATGATGATCCAAAACAGGGCATTCCAGGTGGCGATACTGAGTTGGTTCTGTCTTAGATTGAAACTCAAATAACATATAAAGATTGTGCTAATGAGGTAAAGAAGTATCCCATTGATGGCGTAGCGGTTTCGCCATTCTACCACCAGGTCCTTTGCAATTAAAACTTGGATTTCTTTAAACACTTTCGAGCACAGACTCAGGTTCCTCAATTTCAGATTTAGCCTCCCGGGATTTTTTCATCCGACTGGCCTCTATCTTGTTAAGTGCTTTATTGATTTCTATCAAAAGGATAATGGCGTAAGACAGGATCAAGGAATAAAGCCCTCCCCAGAACATCTTACCAATTAATCCCGGCCCTTCAGGCTTACTAAAAGAAGTGAACCCATCTATTACCTCAAATCGAGGTTGAAGTAGCAAAGTACGGTTAATCTCCAATTCTTGATCATACAGGCTCAATCCTTGGTTAATGATGCTCAACGGATTAATTAAGCCCTCATCTCCCAAGCTTACATTCACGGAACCTTCCTTTTCTTTTGCCAGGTTGGCTATATTGTTATTTACCAAGATTCTTAAACTATCGATCTTGGCTATTTCACTTTGGATCTTTTTTCTTTTCCGGATGTTGTTCAAGCTATCGATTTGTAATCTTTTAGCTACATAGGGATTTGATCCGAAGAAGTTGATCACTGGATCCTGCAGTTGGGGGATAATTTCCGAGTCAAAAACCTCAATGCTTATATTGTAGGTATGTTGGTTTTCAATTCTAATGCGTTCAATAAATTCGTTTACGGATTCCTCTTGTTTAATCTGATTTAACATCTCAGTTTTTAGTACCTCAATCCTGATTCTTTCTTCCTCTGAAATAAATGGTTCGTAATAAAATCCCTTAATATTGGTTGCAGTTACTGAATCTACATTTAATATTTCTGCAAGGACACTATAGCCTTCACCTCCGCAAAGTTTGTTCAGTTTCTCAATCGCAGACTCGATCAATCTTCCATTCAGGTAGGTTGAATTCAATAACATGGAAGAACGATAATATGCCTTAAAAACAAAAGTTGATAATGCCCCTGAAGCAACACCCAAGACTCCAAGAATGAGGATCATTTTAATATTGGACTGGGTAACCTTTCTAAATGCCAGAATAATAGAAATGATTCCGTTTCCTATCCTGATAAAAAATCCACCTATCGCTGAAAAAACCGCACGCAGGTCTATTTCATCATCTGAATACTGGGGCTTTCTGTTTTGAGATTCGTCCATAAACACAATAATATTTGGAGAAAGCAAAATTACTGTAAAAAATATATTAAACCAGATTTAATTTATGAAGTATGATGTTAGTAGACAAATGCTAATTGTCTAACTTAAATCGCTAGAACAGATCGTCATTATCCTGCTTGACCGGATAATCCACATCGTTTGTTTTCCAAGCTCCATATGGATTTCCGTCATGGCTTACCGAAGTCCAACGCAAGCTGGTTCACGAGCAATGACTATAATTGTCTTTATTTGACAGTCTCCAATAAGGAATTAATCAGGTGAATTGTTAAAACAACTTGCATTTAGTGAATAATACTTAATTTTGCGCTCCCAATGAAAACCGATAAAAAGATACTGATTACTGGAGGAGCAGGATTTATAGGTTCCCATGTAGTGAGATTGTTTGTAGACAAATACACAAACTACCAGATCATTAATTTGGATAAGCTTACCTATGCTGGAAACCTGGAGAACCTAGAGGATATTGAACAAAGTCCAAATTATCGCTTTGTTCATGGGGATATTTGTGATCAGGAATTTGTGGAGGATCTTTTTTCAGAACAAGAAATTGACTTTGTAATTCATTTGGCAGCCGAATCCCATGTTGACCGGTCTATAGAAGACCCACTGTCATTTGTCAATACCAACATCACTGGTACAATAAATCTTCTTAATGCAGCAGTTAACCATTGGAACAACTATTCGGACAAAATATTTTATCATATTTCCACTGATGAAGTATTTGGAACATTAGGGAATAAAGGTTTTTTTACCGAAGAAACTCCCTATGACCCTCAGTCACCCTATTCTGCATCGAAAGCATCTTCAGATCATTTTGTCAGGGCATATTACAACACTTACGGATTACCAGTTATAATCTCCAATTGTTCCAATAATTATGGGCCAAATCAATTTCCTGAGAAATTGATACCCCTGATGATCAATAATATCATTAATAAAAAACCACTCCCTGTTTATGGCGAAGGAGGGAACGTGAGGGATTGGTTATTTGTAGAAGATCACGCGAAAGCCATAGATCTGATTTTACACCAGGGAAAAGCCGGGGAAACTTACAATATTGGAGGGGAAAATGAATGGAAAAATCTGGCTCTGGTGAAATTGTTATGCAAAATCATGGACAATAAATTAGGGAGAGAAATAGGGGAGGCCGCGGATTTAATAACCTTTGTGAAAGACAGGCCCGGGCACGATATGAGATATGCAATAGATATCAACAAAATTAATAAGGAATTAGGATGGCAGCCATCTTTAAGTTTTGAAGAGGGATTGGAAATCACTGTAGACTGGTATCTAAACAACATTGATTGGTTAAATCACGTCACTTCCGGCAGTTACCGGAATTATTATCAGAAACTATACGAAGAAAGAGGATAATGAAAGGAATTATATTGGCAGGTGGATCGGGAACCAGGTTATATCCCATTACCAAAGGGATAAGCAAACAACTTGTACCAGTCTATGACAAACCTATGGTCTATTATCCTCTTTCAACCCTGATGTTGGCTGGTATAAGGGAGGTTTTGATTATCAGTACCCCTGAGGATATCCATAACTTCAAAAAGCTGTTGGGAAATGGCGTAGAACTTGGGTGCAAGTTTTCCTATGAGGTA
>CBDVAV010000074.1:0-11113 GCA_965372055.1 uncultured bacterium
CGTACTGAATATTATCTCTACCAAGGTTCTTTTTCATCCAGTCATCTGAAAATCCAAAGGCATTATCAGAATCAACGATATTTCCACTTTTTCTATATGCATTGGCTTTCAGTGTTAGCAATGTTGCATATTCACTTTTCCGTAGGTTTATTTCGTCCTCGGAAAGCCTTATGGTTTTTAATTTTCCGGATTTGGGGTCAACAATGGTTTCTTTGGTAACTGCCCTCCCGGTAAAATAATCGGAATTTTGATCAATAAACTCCAATGCTCTAGAGTAATATCCCTGTCCTATATAAATCTCAGCCACTTGAAGGTCTAGTTTTGCCTTTAGGCCGTCTGTTAATTTGTCATTGGTTTCCAATACTTCTTTGGCTTGGTTATGATATTCAAAAGCTTTTTTGAAGTTTCCGTAATTAATCTGCACATCAGCAACCTCCATATACATAATGCCATGGTCTCTAAGATTGGTCAAATTTGCTTGTTCACTGATCCTGATAGCATTATCGATTTGAGTATTAAAATCTCCAAGTAAGCCATTTGCAAGGTTGTACTTGGCCATATTGAGATGATAAATTGCCACATAGTTATTTACGGGACCTAATTTCTGTTTTACTTTCTTAACAAATTTTTCATTGGCCTTAACCGCTTTATCATAGTATCCTGCTGAATAATATCCCTCTGCCTTGGTTACATACTTATCCCATTTACTTTGGGAATACAGTGAGGAGAGAATACCTGTGATTGCAAAAGTGAGGAGCAAGTTTTTCCTTAGAGTTTCCATATCCGACAACAGTTATGTAGGGTTCAAATCAAATTTAATCATTTAGGGAATGAAATGCTTGCCTTAATGATTTAATAATTTGTTAATAATATCTATTGCAGCTTTGGAGATGACAGTACCTGGCCCAAATATTTCAAACACGCCTTGTTTATTAAGAAACTCAATATCCTGGGGAGGTATTACACCTCCAACAGTAACTAAAATATCACTTCTTCCAATTTTTTCAAGAGATTTGACTAATTGGGGAACAAGGGTATTATGTCCTCCAGCAAGGGAAGAAACTCCAATTACGTGAACATCGTTTTCCGCGGCTTGATTTGCTACCTCCTCGGGCGTTTGAAAAAGTGGTCCAATATCTACATCAAAACCAAGATCGGCAAAACTGGTAGATATTACTTTTGCCCCCCTGTCATGTCCATCTTGTCCCATCTTTGCTATCAGGATCCTTGCGCGTCGGCCTTCAACTTCAGCAAATTTGTCTGACAACTCGACAGCTAGTTTGAAATTATCATCGTCTTTTAATTCACTTGCGTACACTCCGGATATTGATCTAATTGTTGCTTTATGTCTTCCAAAGGCCTTTTCCATGGCCATTGATATCTCTCCTAATGTAGCTCTTTTTCGTGCTGCTTCAATAGCAATTTCCAATAAGTTGCCATCTTTGTTTTTTGCACAACTCGTTAGTCGATCCAGAACTTTATTAACATCAGAATCATCCCTTGATTCTTTTAGCTCTTTTAATCTTTTCAATTGCCCATTTCTAACGGCTGCATTATCTACAGACAACAACTCTATATTAGGCTCCTGAAGCGATTTATATCGATTGACACCGACAATAATATCATGATTGGAATCAATTCTAGCTTGTTTACGGGCGGCAGCTTCCTCTATTTTCATTTTGGGCAAACCAGTTTCAATTGCTTTTGCCATTCCGCCTAATTCTTCTATCTCCATAATAAGCTTCCAGGCCTTTTTTGTCAATTGATGGGTTAGCGATTCCACCAGGTAATTTCCGCCCCAGGGATCTACCACTTTCGTTATTTGAGTTTTTTTCTGCAAAAAAAGTTGGGTATTCCTGGCAATTCTAGCAGAGTAGTCAGTTGGCAGGGCAATTGCCTCATCCAGGGAGTTTGTATGCAGGGATTGGGTATGTCCGCAAACCGCGGCCATTGCTTCTACGCAAGTGCGAACTACATTGTTAAACGGATCTTGAGCTGTCAGGCTCCAACCTGATGTTTGACAGTGTGTCCTCAAGGCCATTGATTTTGGATTCTCTGGATTGAACTGCTTAACAATCTTTGCCCATAGCATACGGGCTGCTCTCATTTTGGCTATTTCCATAAAATGGTTCATGCCAATGCCCCAAAAGAAAGAAACCCTCGGGGCAAAATCGTCAATACTCATTCCTGAATTGATACCGCTCCTTAAATATTCCCAACCATTGGATAATGTATATGCCAATTCTATATCGGCAGTAGCTCCTGCTTCTTGCATATGATAGCCACTAATGCTGATTGAATTAAACTTGGGCATGTATTTACTGGTGTATTTAAAGATGTCAGAAATAATCCTCATTGATGGTTCAGGAGGATATATGTAGGTATTCCTGACCATGAACTCTTTTAAGATATCATTCTGGATAGTGCCGCTAAGTTGATCAGTATTAATCCCTTGTTCCTGAGCTGCCCCTATATAAAATGCCATGATGGGAATCACTGCACCATTCATGGTCATAGAAACAGACATTTTATCCAAAGGTATTTTATCGAAGAGGATCTTCATATCCAATATCGAGTCGATGGCAACCCCTGCCTTGCCAATATCCCCAATCACCCTTGGGTGATCGGAATCATAACCCCTGTGAGTAGCCAAGTCAAAAGCTACCGACAGGCCTTTTTGGCCAGCCGCAAGATTTCTTTTAAAGAATACATTTGATTTTTCTGCCGTGGAAAATCCGGCGTATTGTCGTATTGTCCAGGGACGGGTGGTATACATTGAGGAATAAGGTCCTCTTAAAAACGGAGGAAGGCCAGATGAAAAGCCCAAGTGTTCAAAACCTTTAATGTCGACTGGACTATAGTTGGTTTTAATAGGGATTTCTTCTCCAGTAATGAAAGCAGTGCCTGGCAAATCCCCAAGCCCTGATCTATTAGGGAATAATTCTATATTTGAAAATTCAGGCCTCATCAATAATGCCTTGTTTTTTGTTTGACTCAATATTTAAAAAACTTTCCCAGCTTTTGTTTATTATTTCCCAGGTTAAAGATTCAACAAAATAAGACCCCGCTGCCGGGTCATGTGTTTTGTCAAGGTAGGATTCTTCAGATAAAATGGTTAAAGTGTTCAATGCCACTTGAGATTCCAGTGGATCAGAATAATTGGCCGGAGTAATTGACAAGGAATCACAACCACCAATAGAGGCAGACATTGCTGTAATGGTTCCCTTTAACATATTTTCATGAGGTCCTAAATCTGGATTCAGGTAAACCAATGAAGTACAATGGATGGGAAAAGGCTGCAATGAGCATCCGTAAGATTCTGATAACTTTTGTGTCAAATATTTCAACGATCTTATACGTGCAATATCAAGAAAATAGTTTTCGCCAAGGTTTAACTGTATCCCCAGCATTTTAATGATGCTTTGGGTAGCAACTCCTCGTTCTGTCATTATAGAAATCACATCCACAATATTAGACAGGATTTGTCCGTACCTCAAAGAAATTGATTGCCCGTTGAACTTACTTTCATCAAAAACCAATGGGAAAAAATTGTCTGCTTTTGAAAAAGATTTGCTCAAATCAACAATCATAGACAAGAAGTCTTGATTCTTTACTTCTGATCCTAGAACAAAGCCGGTAATTGATTGAATTTCATTATTCCCTTCCAAGTAGCGAACATAATCCTTTAAAATTTCGGAATTTGAATCAGCCAAATTTAAAGATACTGAACAGTCTGGCAACATTACCTCTTCTAATAACCTTTCAAAATCGATTTTCCCATGCTTAAGGTTTTTTAAAATCAATCCATCAGCCCCTGAATTGAGCTGATTTAATATCATTTCATTGTCAGTCTCCAGGTTCGAGATTACAATTTCTTTATTATTGATTGGGCGGTAGGTGTTTCTGTTCTTTTGTAAGAAGGTAGGGAAGATCACTGGCAAAGTAGAATAGTCAATATTACTTTGATCGTAATAAGGGTCAAGTTCTAAATCTGGTGTTGGACTCCAGGATAATTTGTCTACAATATCTGGATTTTTGAGATCTCTTATGATTTTCTCAGACCAATCACTTTTTGAAGATTTTTCAAATTCAGAAAAAAGGCTATCATGTTTTTCAGTTTCACTCATTTCAAAAAAACAAAAAAGCAAATGTAATTAATAAAAAGGAAAATAGGATAATTTCACTCCTTCTGGAGTTTCAAAATCAAATCAAATATATATAAGATTTTTTCTTTAAATTATTTGGAAAAAAATTTTGAAAATCAGGAATTGACTTTAATAATTGCCATGTTAAATACTCATATTTTATTATAATTTTTAAAGAATTTTCAAACCAAATTTGCCTTGGTTTTTAGGAGGGTAACATTCGATAAAGTCAAGTGAAAATGCATTTTTTTGTTTATTAATTTTTTATCAAATTTGATTCCCCTTACACAACCAGGGTAATTTATAACTTAGATAGTTCAAGGGAGAATGCAACAAAACTGTGATACAATATGGAAAGATTGCCTCAGGTTAATTCAAGAACAAATACCGCAACCCAGCTTCCAGACATGGTTTTCTCCGATAGTACCAGTAAGATTTGAAATTCATACCCTCACGATACAGGTTCCCAGCCAGTTTTTTTACGAATGGCTGGAAGAACATTATGTCCATATCTTAAAAAGGGCTATCAGTACAGTATTGGGAGCTGAAGGCAAGCTTGAGTATTCTGTAATTGTTGACCAGGGGAACAGCACAAACTCCCACTATACCATGAACCTGCCAAATGGTAGAGCAAGTAATAATGTTGGCAATGGGAGTAACCCTAACCAGAAAGGGTTCAAAAGTCCTTTCAGTCTTAATGCAATCGGCAGCAACAGTCAGGATTCACAACTTAGCCCAAGGTACAACTTCAGTACTTTTATCGAAGGGGATTGCAACAGGTTGGCCAGGTCAGCCGGATATGCAGTAGCTAAAAAACCAGGTGTGACTTCATTTAACCCACTTATGTTTTATGGTGGTGTTGGATTGGGGAAAACACATTTGGCCCAAGCTATTGGCAACGAGATAAAAAATAACTATCCTGATAAATTTGTGCTCTACGTTTCTTCCGAGAAATTTATTAACCAGTTTATTACCGCTGTACAAAACAATGAAGTACAGTACTTCTCAAACTTTTATCTACAAGTAGATATACTGATAATTGATGATGTACAATTCTTTGCCCGAAAAGAGAAAACCCAAGATATATTCTTTCATATATTCAATCATTTACACCAATCAGGTAAGCAGATTATCATGACCAGTGATCGTGCCCCCAGGGATTTGAAAGGGCTCGAGGAAAGATTGCTTTCCCGATTCAAGTGGGGATTGACTGCCGATCTTCAGCAACCGGATTTTGAAACAAGAATCGCAATCATCAGGAATAAAATAGAAGAGGATGGGATAAATATCCCAGAAGAGGTTGTTGAATATTTGGCATATAGCGTGGATACAAATATTAGGGAGTTGGAAGGCGTATTGATCTCACTGATAGCTCACTCTTCATTGAACAGAAGGGAAATTGACCTTGAACTGGCCAAACAAACTTTGAAAAATATCGTCCACGATATTGAAACAGAAGTTGGGATCGATTATATCCAAAAAACAGTTTCAGAATATTTCAAGATCGGATTCGATGACCTAAAGGCAAAAACCCGTAAAAAAGAAATAGTAATTGCCAGACAAATTTCGATGTATTTTTCAAAGGAGTACACCAATCATTCTTTGAAATCCATTGGCTATCATTTCGGAGGCCGCGACCATAGTACTGTTATTCACGCTGTTCAGTGTGTCAATGATATGATGGACGTTGACACGCATTTCAAGAACTCGATTGAGAACCTAAGGAAGAAACTAAAGATGAACGTGGCGGTATCACCTTAAGTAAAAAGAATAATAACCTCTTTTCCCTTCTTTGCTTACACCCTCAATTCTTACCCTTCCCTTAACTTTTTCCAATACATTTACCAAGTCTTTTGGATTTTTTATGGGATAGTTGTTAATACTGGTAATTATAAAACCCTCTCTAATCCCCAGTTCGTTGATCAATCCGCGATATACCTTGTTGATCCTTACGCCATTATCAATTTCCAAAAGATCCCTTTCTACTTTGGGAACAACCTCCAGGTCTGCCCCCAGGCTTTTAGAAGTAAAGATTTCTGTCTTGATGATCCCAGTAGTCCCTTCGCGGATCGTGAGGATCAAGGTGGAATTCATCACCCTTCCTTTATGCTGGTAGGTAACAGTTATCTGGTCTCCGGGAGAATAATAACTGATAATTTCATCAAAAGCACTTTTACTGTTGACTTCCTCATTGTTAATTTTTAAAATGATATCCCCCTCCCGTAAGTCTGCTTTTGCAGCTGATCCATCTGCCTGTAAGTAGTTCAGGACAACTCCTTTTAGGTTTGCTCCCGAATTAATGCCGAGACGGTTCACAATATCCTCGTCCAAATCTGCAACATCCCCCCCGAAGAAGGCTTTTTGTACTTCACCAAACTCCATGATGTCCCTAACTACTTTTATTACAATATCAACAGGTATAGCAAACCCATATCCAGCATAAGAACCAGTCCTGGACAAAATGGCAGTATTAATTCCCACTAATTCACCTTCTTTATTGACCAGTGCCCCTCCACTATTTCCTGGATTAATAGCTGCATCAGTTTGTATAAAAGATTCTATTGGAAACTTCCCTTTGAGAATATTTATGTTCCTTCCCTTGGCACTGACAATTCCGGCAGTTACAGTTGAAGTGAGATTGAAAGGATTACCTACTGCCAAGACCCAGGCCCCCACTTGCAGATCAGTTGAACTCCCGATTTTGATGGCAGGCAAATTATCATCATGCACTTTTAATACTGCCAAATCCGTTGAAGGATCAGTGCCCACCAACAATGCATCATATGTCTTTTTATTATGAATGATCTCAATCCGGTCAGCATCTTCAATTACATGATTATTGGTAACTATATATCCGTCTTTGGAAAAAATTACCCCAGAACCAGTACTTACAGTTTGGCTAACCCTTTCGCGTTCACCAAAAAACAGATCATAGAATGACAAGCTTGATGTCCTCTCAGAAATGTTGCGGATATAAACCACGCTTGAGGTGCTGCTCATTGAGGCTAAAACAAAGTCGTCACTCATCTCAACCAACCGATCTGGCGAGGTGGTGTTTACAAACTGTGGGGTATCGATGGTTTCTTTTCGTGATGATATGAATTCGGTCTTTTCAGACGGCTCAGTAGCAAGAAATTGATGATACACGTAAGCTCCTGAAACCCCTGATAGAAACCCGACTATGGTCATAAAATAAAGCTTTTTCATTTTGACTGGCATATTTTGGATAAACTTCACAAATATTGTGCAATTATTAAAACGAATGAATTTTTGAGAGGTTTTTTCCTCTAAGGCAATGTTGATTAATTACATTTGCTGTTTATGGGCATTAGATCGCTTTTTAGCTCACCACTGGCCAGTTATATTGTTAGCTACAATAAAAAATGGGCCAGCAATCCAATTGTATGTCAAAATAAGATTTTCAAAAATCTTGTGGAGAATGGTATACAGACAAAATTCGGTCAAGATCATGGTTTTAATGCCATAAAAAATTATGATCAGTATAAAAAACAAGTGCCTGTTCGGGATTATGAAGAGTTCTCCGTTTACATCAAGGAAATTATTGAGGGGAACAAAGATGTACTATGGCCGGGCAAACCACTGTATTTATCAAAAACTTCAGGCACTACATCGGGCGTAAAATATATTCCGATCACGAAGGATTCAATGCCAAATCATATCAATTCGGCAAGGAATGCACTGTTTTCCTATATCCATGAAAGTGGAAATTCGAAATTTCTGGATAGGAAATTGATTTTCTTGTCAGGAAGCCCAGAGTTGGATGAATCAGGGGCAATTCCGACAGGAAGATTATCTGGAATAGTGAACCATCATGTTCCCTCTTGGTTAAGGAGTAATCAATTGCCTAGCTACCAAACCAACATTATAGAGGATTGGGAAGAAAAACTGGAGAGCATTATCGATGAGACCCTGGAGCGTAGAATGGGTTTGATATCAGGCATTCCGCCCTGGGTCCAAATGTATTTTGATAGAATAATTACCAGGACCGGAAAACCAATAAAGGATGTTTTTCCAGATTTTTCGTTGTTTGTACACGGAGGGGTAAATTTTGAACCTTATAGAAATAAACTCTTTGACTCCATAGGCAAAAAAATAGATTCGATTGAAACATATCCTGCTTCGGAGGGATTTATAGCATACCAGGATTCTCAAACAAAGGAGGGCCTACTGTTGCTGCTTAATAGTGGCATTTTCTTTGAGTTCATACCAGTAGATGAGTATTTTAACCATAACCCCTCTAGATTGACCATTGAAGAAGTAGAGGAAAATAAAAATTATGCAGTAATTCTTTCGAGCAATGCCGGGCTGTGGAGTTACTCATTGGGAGATACCATACGGTTTGTTTCAATTCAACCCTACAGAGTTGTTGTCACAGGTCGTATTAAGCATTTTATATCGGCGTTCGGGGAACATATAATTGGTGAGGAAGTTGAGAGGGCCATGAAATATTCATTAAGCAGGCAACCAGGTACAGATGTAATTGAATTTTCTGTTGCTCCCCAAGTAAATCCAGACGAGGGGCTTCCACTCCATGAATGGTTTATAGAGTTTAGAAGACTGCCCAAAGATTTGCAAGCATTTGAAAATGATTTAGATTTGCATCTCCAAAAGTTAAATACTTATTACGACGACCTCATATCTGGCAAAATACTTCGTCCACTAAAGATTATTATGGTTGAACAAGATGGTTTTAGAAACTACATGAAGTCATTGGGCAAATTAGGGGGTCAAAATAAAGTTCCGAGATTGGCAAATGATAGGAGTGTTGCCATGAAACTTGTAAAATTCAGCATTAAGGTTTGAAAGATCAAATAAAAAGAGGGATCGCAATCCTGGGTTCAACAGGATCAATTGGTAGGCAGGCACTGGAAGTAATCGAGTATCATCCCGATAATTTTCGAGTAGAAGTACTTACTGCCCTGAACAACGCTGATCTTCTTATTGAACAAGCACGAAAGTATAAGCCAAATGCCGTGGTGATTGGAAATGATGCAAATTATATGAAAGTTTCAGAGGCATTGTTTAAATACCAAATAAAGGTTTATGCAGGAGATGACGCTATCAGTTCAGTACTGGAGATGGATTCAATCGACCTTGTATTGACCGCGCTGGTTGGATATTCTGGATTAAAACCAACAATAAAGGCAATTGAATGTGGAAGGCAAATTGCTTTGGCCAATAAAGAGACATTGGTAATTGCCGGTGAACTGATTACTTCCCTGGCAAAACAAAAAGGGGTGAATATCTATCCAGTGGATTCAGAACATTCGGCTATTTTTCAGTGTATAGTAGGGGAATTTCATAATCCTATTGAAAAAATATTTCTTACTGCTTCAGGTGGGCCATTCAGGGGTAAAGATGCCAACTATCTTAAAGGAGTCACTAAAGAACAAGCTTTAAATCATCCAAATTGGGATATGGGTGATAAAATCACTATTGATTCTGCAACTTTGATGAACAAGGGCCTTGAAATAATTGAAGCAAAATGGCTTTTTGGGTTGGATATCGATCAAATTGAGGTTGTGGTTCATCCACAGTCCATAATACATTCAATGGTGCAATTTGAAGATGGATCCATAAAAGCACAATTAGGCTTGCCAGATATGAAATTGCCAATTCAATATGCATTGGGATATCCCAGCCGATTGAAATCTGATTTCAAAAGGTTCTCTTTTACTGATTATCCCGAACTTAATTTTGAAAAACCCGACACTTCCACATTTAGAAATTTAGGTTTGGCATATGAATCAATACAAAAAGGGGGAAATATGCCTTGTGTTCTAAATGCAGCTAATGAAGTAGCTGTGGATGGATTTTTGAATGAAAAAATAGATTTTTTACAAATATCAGATGTAATAGAAACTTGCATGTCTAAGTTACCGTTTATACCTTCGCCGGAGTATAATGATTATGTTAGTACTGATAGGGAAACAAGAATTAGAGCTTTAGAATATATCAAATAATGGATGGATTAGTAATGACTGCTCAGATTATTCTGAGCCTATCAATTTTAGTTGGGGTACATGAATTGGGGCACTTGGTTGCAGCCAAAGTTTTCGGAATGCGTGTGGAGCAATATTCCATAGGCTTTCCCCCCAAATTATTTGGAGTCAAATATGGAGAAACTTTATATTCGCTCGGGGCAATCCCTTTAGGTGGTTATGTAAAAATATCAGGGATGATTGATGAATCTTTGGATACCGAGAGCCTTTCTGCCAAACCGGAGGATTGGGAATTCAGGTCTAAACCTGCTTGGCAGAGACTTATTGTAATGATGGGCGGTATTATTGTCAATATTGTTACCGGAGTTATTATTTATATATCCTTGGTATATTTTTATGGCGACACTTACATATCAAAAGAAGAATTATCTAAGTATGGAATTGTAGCCCTTGAGGTAGGAAAAGAAATTGGTTTTGAAACTGGAGATAAAATCATCAAGATCAATGGCAAAGATTTCAAGAGATTTGCAGATATAAGGAGCCCTGAAGTATTGTTGGGGGATAACGCTTATTATACAGTAGACAGAAATGGGGAACTGATCGACATTACACTTCCTATTGACTTTATCGATAAAATTTCTGATAGACGTTCAAATCGACTTTTCATAGACGTACGTTATCCGTTCGAAGTTGGTTCAGTTGAGGAGGGTACAGAAGCTGAAAGAATAGGGTTGCAAAAGGGGGACAAGATTGTTGAAATAGCTGGACAACCGGTAAAGTTTTTTGATGAATTTGAAGCGATAAAGCAGCAAAATAAAAACAGCCAAATAAGTATGGTTGTCAAAAGGTCTGGCCAACTGATAAATATGGATGTGGATCTTGATGAAGAAGCTAATATTGGATTTTACCACCGTAGTTTAATTACTCCTTCATATGCCCAATATTCATTTTTGCAATCTATAAGAGAGGGAACAGGTCGTGCTTTCTCTGCTATTTATGTAAATG
>CBDVAV010000075.1:0-11100 GCA_965372055.1 uncultured bacterium
ATTTCCTTTGTACTTCCAATTCTGATCCCATTACATTATGTACAAGTATGAATTAAATCCAGCCAATAAATAATCGCACCTGTTTCTTTGCAGAAGATAATTTTCTTACGATATTTGCACTCCGAAAATTTTTAATAAAGTAAATAGCAGTCATGTCAAGAGTTTGTCAGATTTCAGGAAAAAGGCCTTTGTCAGGAAACAATGTTTCCCATGCGAATAATAGGACCAGAAGGAAGTTCTATCCTAATTTGCATAAAAAAAGGTATTACATACCTGAGGAAGACCGTTGGATAACCCTGAAAGTATCTACCCATGCAATGAGGACCATCAACAAGAATGGTATCAGCAATGTGCTGAGAGAAGCCAGGAAAAATGGCAACAAAATTGGTTTAGCATAAATTAATTGTAGTAGAATGGCAAAAAAAGGCAATAGAGTACAAGTTATACTGGAGTGTACCGAACACAAAAACAGCGGCAAGCCCGGAACTTCGAGATACATTACTACCAAAAACAGGAAAAACACTACGGAGAGGTTAGAGTTAAAAAAGTACAATCCGATTTTAAGAAAATCTACTATTCATAAAGAAATCAAGTAATCATGGCCAAAAAAGTTGTTGCAACCCTGCAGAAAAAAGGAGCAAAGAATTTTGCCAAGGTAATCCGGGCCGTGAAGTCCGAAAAATCCGGAGCTTATTCGTTTAAAGAAGAAATTGTGCCTGTTGAATTGGTAAAAGAAACCCTGGCCAAAAAATAGGAGATTATATTTATTGACAAGCTCAAGTCCCAGAAGGGACTTTTTTTATATCTCACATTCCTCTAATTTTAACTTCATTATGGCTTTGTTTAAAGGGTTGTTTTCAAAGGGGAAAAAAGAATCCCTTGATAAGGGATTGGAAAAGACCAAAGAAAGCTTTTTCACCAAATTGGGGAAAGCAGTAGCCGGCAAATCAAAAGTGGATGACGAGGTACTTGATGAGCTGGAGGAAGTGCTGATTACATCCGATGTGGGAGTTGCAACCACTATAAAAATCATTGAGAAAATTGAAAAAAGAGTGGCCGCGGACAAATATCTTGGTACTGAAGAATTGGACACTATTCTTAGAGACGAAATAGCCAGCTTGTTATCGGAGACCAATATTGAAGGTCCCGATGATTTTACAATTCCTATAGAGACCAAACCCTATGTGATACTGGTAGTGGGAGTAAATGGTGTGGGGAAAACCACTACCATAGGAAAATTGGCAGCACAATTTAAAGACAAAGGGAAAAGCGTAATTCTGGCCGCCTCAGATACTTTTCGGGCAGCGGCAGTAGATCAACTTAAACTCTGGGGAGAGAGGGTCGGTGTTCCCGTGGTATCACATGGAATGGATACGGATCCTGCTTCTGTGGCATTTGATGCTGTTAAACAGGGAGTAGAAAACGGTACCGATTTGGTGATTATCGATACCGCAGGGAGGTTACATACCAAAGTTAACCTCATGAACGAACTTTCTAAAATAAAGAGGGTGGTTCAGAAATTTATCCCTGAAGCCCCGCATGAGGTATTGTTGGTACTAGATGGCGGTACTGGGCAAAATGCCGCTATCCAGACACGGGAGTTTACCAAAGCCACGGAGGTGACCTCCCTGGCAATCACAAAACTTGACGGAACCGCCAAAGGAGGGATAGTGATTGGTATTTCTGATGAATTTAAGATTCCTGTGAAATATATTGGTGTAGGTGAAAAAATTGGTGACCTCCAGGTTTTCAATAAAATAGAATTTGTTGATTCTTTCTTTAAAAAGGGAAAGACCAATTAATCTCGATCCTTCTCCGGTGGCAGGGGCTTTTCCTTCCAATTTATCAAGTAGGTAATATAATAATTGATTCCAAATAAGCTGCTCTCCCCACTCTTCCCGTAACCTGGAATATCAAATGACCGAATTGATTCATCGCCTTTTAGATCTTTACTGAACTTTAACCTGCCTGTATATCCTAAGTACAGGTTTTTCCACATGCGGACTTTTATTCCACTGGTAAACTCAATCCAGTTGGCAACTAATCCAAAATTTCTCCTGAATTGTGAGATCACACCATAATTGTTGTCAATTATCGAGAAAGCAACCCTGTCATCATAAAAAGCTTTGGCTATTCTAATTCCAAAGAACATCACATTGTTGTTCTGGTTTTTATGTGGATTAAGTAAATTCACATCCAGGCCAACCCTGATATAATCACCTTCACTGTTGTAATTAAATAATGGTGTGATACGGTCACGGTTTTCATGACCAATATCCCATACAAAGAAGTACTTGCCAAAGTCAATGTCTCCACTGATCTCATATCCACTTCTATTGGAAGAAAAAGCAGAAATACCAAGAAGTGAGAGATCAGTGCCAATTCTTATCCCGGTAGGAACAAACAACTTATCCTGAGCAATTACTGAGGTGTTCAGCAAAGCAATTGCACATCCACTAAAGAAATATTTTAATATTGTTTTCAACTTCAATTAATAAGCGGTTCTCAACAATTTTAAGGGAGTCAAAACTCGTATTTAAAATCTTCAGGTTATTGAAAGCGATTTCCGGTATACAATCCTCATCAATTATTACAAACTGGTTTTCATAACCAAGCTTCAAAGTATCCATAACACTCGCTTTGATGAAAATAAATGTAGTACTGCTACCATTAGGATCGAGTGGTAAATCGAAAAAGTTCAGGCTATCTATCGCGGTAAAAAAAATACTGTCTGAACCAATGGCCATGATAGTGTCAAACGCGATTGCCAAAGTCGTTCCGTCAGTTTTCTTGAAAAATGAAATCCTTGCAGTAGTCTTTGTTTCACGACTGCAATCGACAACTTCATTACACGCAGCAATGCTAAATATGATCATCATTGCCCCAAATATTTTCATTAATGCTACTTTGGAATTTTCGCCAAATATACATCATAACCTCCCACTGGTAGAAAAGACCAACAAATATCTTCCAGTCAATTGATTTTCTGTAATTTTGTGCCACTCATGAAGACCAAATCAAACCATAGAGACAAAGTTAGCATCGTGACACTGGGTTGTTCAAAAAACCTGGTTGATTCGGAGGTTTTATTGACCCAACTTCGAGGTAATGACATCAATACAACACATCAGGATTCCAATACCGGGTCGAATGTGGTAATAATTAATACCTGCGGATTTATAGATAATGCCAAACAGGAATCAATAGATACCATTCTTCAATATGCCAAAGCAAAAGAACAAGGTAAAATTGAAAAGCTATACGTGACAGGTTGCTTATCTCAACGTTATCGTGACGATCTTGAAAAAGAGATTCCCGGGGTTGACACCTTTTTTGGAACTATGGAACTTCCTCAATTGTTGAAGAAATTTAACGCCAATTATAAGCACGAACTACTGGGAGAACGGATAACATCAACTTCCAGGCATTATGCATATTTAAAAATATCGGAAGGATGCGACAGGCCTTGTTCTTTTTGTGCCATACCATTAATGCGGGGTGGCCATCTTTCGAGACCAATGGACGAATTGATCCTTGAAACTAAAAACCTAATTAAAAATGGTACCAAGGAGGTTTTGATTATTGCCCAGGACTCTACTTATTATGGAATTGATATTTATAAAAAGAGAAAACTTGCAGAATTGCTTGATAGGCTCTCCGATATTGAAGGATTGGAGTGGTTACGCTTACACTATGCATTTCCAACTGGATTCCCTTTAGATGTACTTGATGTGATGGCCCAAAAGGACAATATATGCAATTACCTTGACCTTCCCCTCCAACATGGTTCATCGAAGATGTTGGAAATCATGAGACGTGGCATTACCAGGGAAAAAACCGATGCGCTGTTAGAAAACATTAGGACAAAAGTGCCAGGTATTGCAATCAGGACAACCCTTATCTCGGGGCATCCCGGTGAAACTGAAAAGGACTTTGAGGAAATGTTGGATTTTGTTGAGAAGTCCAGGTTTGAACGACTGGGCATTTTTACTTATTCGCACGAGGAAAATACCCATTCTTATTCATTTAAGGATGATGTCACCCCCGATGTGAAACAAGAAAGGGCTGATGCCGTTATGGAATTACAGGAATCAATATCACTGGAGCTTAACCAAAAGTTAATAGGGCAAAAGCTGAAAGTATTAATCGATCGCAAAGAAGGTGAATACTTTATTGGAAGAACTGAATTCGATTCCCCCGAAGTAGATAATGAAGTATTGATAAAAGTGACAGATAATTACTTGCCGATTGGCGATTTTGTTGATGTAAAAATTACTGATGCTTCAGAATTTGATCTAATTGGAGAGATTTAATAGACTAAACCAAATACTGTCAAACCGAGAAATATGTTGCTAGAAAAGATCGATCTGGAGAAAACCGGAAAATTTTCCTCCTTTTTCCTAGACTATGTATCAGAAAATGAAGATTTAAGACCCTTTTACAATCTGTCCCCTAAGCCGGAAAATTTCATTGTTCAAATAAAGCAAAAAGATTTCAGCAATGAAAAGAGAGAAATCCTGGCCGATATTCTCCTTGAACAATACAAGGGCATCACGATTAAAGAATCTGTAATTGCCAACATTGAATCTTTAAAGAAAAACAATACTTATACCATTACCACAGGCCATCAGTTAAATATCTTTACCGGCCCGCTATACTTCATATATAAAATTATCACCGTTATAAATGCCTGTAAAAGGCTTAACGAATCTTATCCCGATTACAATTTCGTGCCGGTTTATTGGATGGCCTCAGAAGATCACGATTATGAAGAAATCAACCACGTAAATATTAAAGGAAAGAAATACACCTGGGAAACAGATCAAAGTGGTGCCGTAGGGAGATTTGACCCTAAAACACTTGGTGAACTGGCTGATGAAATACCGGGGGGACAAACAATTTTTAAAGAAGCATACAGTAGCAGTTCTACACTATCAGAGGCAGTTAGAATATATATAAATGCCCTTTTCGGGGAGGAAGGCTTGATTGTGATTGATGCCGACCATCCAAAATTAAAGGCTAATCTTAAAGATATAACCAAAGATGATTTATTGAATCAGGTGGCAAATAAACTGGTGAATGAAACGTCAGAAGCCATTAGTAAAATTGGGCATAAACCTCAGATCTATCCACGAAAGATAAACTTCTTTTATCTCGACAATGATACACGGTGCAGGATCACTAACGAGAATGGATCATATAACGGGTTGGGGACAAAACTGAAATTCAATGAGGAAGAACTTCTTGAATTGCTGGGTCAAAACCCGGAAAAGTTTAGCCCAAATGTGATTTTACGGCCACTCTATCAAGAAATCATTTTACCTAACCTGGCATATATTGGAGGACCGGCCGAAATTGTCTATTGGCTACAACTCAAAGATGTATTCAACCATTATCAGGTACCTTTCCCAATCCTGCTCCCCAGAAACTTTGCTTTGATAATTTCCAGAAGAATACAGGGTAAAATAAACAAGCTGGGATTAAGTTACCAGGATCTGTTTCTTGATGTCGAGCCCCTAAAGGGACAATATGCCAAGGGTTTATCAGAGAATGACCTCAGTCTCGATTTGGAGAAGAAATCAGTTGATTCAATCTTCTCAGAGGTCAAAACCAAAGCTGGCAATATTGATAAAACACTGGAACAATACATTGATAGTGAACATAAAAGAACTTTGGATAACTTTGATAAGATTGAAAAGAAATTCTTAAAAGCGGAAAAACGAAAGCATCAGGATCAGTTAAATCAAATTGATTCAATTTTTGAAACATTGTCACCAAAAGGGGGTTTACAAGAACGAACGGAGAATTTTCTTGCTTTTTATTATGATACACCTGATTTTGTGAGTCAATTGCTTAATAACCTGGATCCCTTTGATCCCAGGTTTCACATACTAAGTGAGAATGACTAAACAGCAACTTAGAGAGAAATATCTTCTACAGAGAAAATCATTGTCAAAAGCAGAGCTATTGAGGATAAGTAAAAGCATTACTGCCTCTTTGTTTTCCTATTTTGATTTTTCCCAGATAAACTCTGTTCACTGTTATCTCAGTATTCAAAAGCAGAACGAAATAGACACCTTCGGTATAATTGAGAATTTGAGGTTGGCCAATGTTAAGATTGCCATTTCCAAGTCTAATTTTGACACCATGCAATTGGATAATTATTGGTTTAGGGAAGACACAAAATTGAAATTGAATAAAGTGGGTGTCCCTGAGCCCATTAATGGTCTAAAAGCAGAGAACCCGTATGATATGATAATCATACCTCTGTTAATATTTGATAAGGAAGGACACCGTATTGGTTATGGCAAGGGATTTTATGATCGGTTCCTGGCCACAGTTCCCAATACAATAAAGGTGGGGCTTTCCTGTTTTGAGCCTGTCAGTAAAATTCCTGAAATCGATAAACTTGATATTGTCCTGGACCATTGTATTACACCGGAGTCAATCTGCAATTTTGCCAGTTGATAAAGTTGCCCTAACCATTTCCCTTTTGCCAATTGAGCCAGGCAAAGACTCCACCTCAAATCCAACCAAACGAAGGTCTCTTTTTAATTTACCCATTGCCGAATAGGTCACAAATACACCTTCTTCTTCCATTGCACTGGAAAGCTTGGTGATATTTTCCAAACTCCATATTTCTGGTTGTTTGCCAGGGGCAAAGGCATCGAAATAAACAAGGTTGTATTTAACTGACCCTGGATCAAATGCCTCCAATTTGCTTTTTAACTTTAATAAAGTGAAATTCTCGGTTATCTCTGTTCTCTTCTCCCAATTGGCTTCGTGCAACAAGGTAAATTTATCTTCCTCTTCATGTCCAATATCTTTGCCATAGTTAAGCTTATCGATTATTGTTTGATCCAATGGATAAGGCTCCAAAGTTGTATATTCAACATTTATCTTATTTTTTATTGATTCCATTAATGTTAAAAAAGCATTCAATCCAGTGCCGAAACCGATTTCCATTAGCCTGATGTTATTTAGCCCTTGATTGCACAGGTAATTGAATCCACTATTAATAAACACATGCATAGATTCACTAACCGCCCCATTAATTGAATGATAAGTTTCGTCTAACGACCTTATATAAATTGTTTGAGATCCGTCTTTGGTAATTACCAACTTCATGGTTATTTATGGATCAGCACTACTGCATAAGCTGCCACTCCTTCCTCCTGTCCAATTATCCCAATTCCTTCCCCAGTAGTGGCTTTTATTGAAATGTCTTCAATATTGATAAGAAGGATCGAGGAAATGATATTCCTCATCTCAGGAATCAATTTACTGATTTTGGGTGTTTGCAGATTTACTGTACAGTCAATATTCCCAACCTTCCAGCCATTGCTTTTTAACAGACTATGAACTTCCTTCAAAAGGAGCTTACTGTCAATTCCTTTATATTTTAAATCCGAATCAGGAAAATGATAACCAATATCCCTTAGATTGGCTGCGCCTAAGAGTGCATCACAGACGGCATGGATCAATACATCGGCATCCGAGTGACCCACTGCCCCCTTGGAATGGTCAATTTTAATGCCTCCAAGCCAGAGTTCCCTTCCTTCTTTCAAGCGGTGCAAATCGTATCCAAATCCAACCCTTATTTTCATCTGTTTATATTATGCTTTAGTCTATGTTGGATCACCAGAAAAGCTTCGTCATGCCCTTGTGTGTCCTTATTTTGCTCCGGCCATGCCGGTTCATTTTATTATTGATCGATAATACAAAGTAGAACAATTTTCTGGCAACAATACGGTATTGGCAATATCAGAAATATCCTGCTTGGTTACTTTCTGAATTTCTTTGATTTCCGTATTTACTTTGTCAGGGTCTCCAGATAATGAAGCGAAAGCGAGGTTCATGGCTCGGTTCAGCACTTCTATTTCCTGGAATATTATCGTGGATTGAGCCTGATTCTTCACTTTACCCAATTCCTCGCTAGTTGCCCCGGATTTCAATAATTGATGGATTAACTCATCTATTTCAGATTCCCCATCTTCTAAAGACACCCCCTTATTTAACCTTCCACTAATAACTAACAATCCGGGATCCAATGATCCAGTTACATATGCATTAAGTGTGCTAAAATACTCCTTGTCCCTGACCAATTGCTGATACAATCTTGAAGATTTACCCATCCCCAGTACATCACTAAGCAAGTCAGCAGCATGATAATCACTGTCGAATTTACCAGGCATATGGTAGGTCTTGTACAAGGCATCTACAGGTACATCACCGGAAATTTCCTGAAATCTTTTGCCATTCTGCTTTGGTTCAGGTGGAAGTATACGGTTTTCATTTGCACCTGCCGAAATCGGCCCAAACCATTTTTCAGACAGTCTTTTTACATGCTCAAATTTTACATCCCCAGCAACCACCATGATGGCATTATTTGGCAGATAATGCTTAAAGAAAAAGTCTTTTACATCATCCATAGTAGCATTTTCTATATGGCTGATTTCCTTACCTATGGTAGGCCAGCGATAAGGGTGGTTTTTATAAGCCAAAGGTGGCAGAGTTAGCCATACATCACCATATGGCTGATTTAAATACCTTTGCTTAAACTCTTCAATAACAACTTTTCTTTGTACTTCAAGTACTTTTGGATCAAAAGACAGGCCCATCATTCTATCAGACTCAAGCCAAAACCCGGTTTCAAGATTACTTGAGGGGACTGTAAGGTAGTAATTGGTTATGTCGGTGCTGGTAAATGCATTGTTATCACCCCCTACCCTTTCAAGGTGTTCATCGTATGATTGAATATTTTTAGATCCTCCAAACATCAAATGCTCAAAAAGATGAGCAAACCCCGTCTTGTTTTCATCCTCATCCCTTGAACCAACACGGTAAAGTAGGTTGATCACTGCAATTCTCACGGTGGGATCCTCGTGTACAAACACCTTCATCCCGTTATCAAGTTCAAAATCCTTAAACAATATCATATTGGGTGGCAAAAATAAAAAATAATAAGTCGTTTCACAGGAAAGCCCAATCCTTTAATTTTGCGTCACAGTTTTCATCTATGAAATTTGACAAACAAGGTTTTACAAAATCCAAACTGATTAAGCTGTATGAGGCACTTCTATTTCCACGGATGATTGAGGAAAGGATGCTTATTCTTCTCAGGCAGGGAAGAATCAGTAAATGGTTTTCTGGCATTGGACAAGAGGCAATATCCATTGGTGTAACAGAAGCATTGGACAATGATGAATTTATTCTTCCAATGCATCGTAACCTTGGTGTATTTACCTCCAGGAAGCTCCCCCTTGAAAAACTTTTTGCTCAATTTCAGGGTAAACCTTCGGGATTTACCAACGGCAGGGACCGTTCATTTCATTTTGGCACAAAGGAGTTCAATATTGTTGGGATGATTTCGCATTTGGGCCCTCAACTGGCCATTGCTGATGGAATAAGTCTGGCAAACAAGTTAAATAATGAAAAGAAAACCACGGTTGTTTTTACCGGGGATGGTGGTGCCAGCGAAGGGGATTTTCACGAAGCCCTCAACGTAGCAGCTGTATGGTCGTTGCCAGTAATATTTGTGATTGAGAATAACGGGTATGGATTGTCCACACCAAGTGCTGAGCAATTTAAATTTAAGAATTTCATAGATAAAGGAGCAGGGTACGGAATTGATGCCATTAAAATTGATGGCAATAATGTTTTGGAGGTTTATAAAGTCATTTCAAAAATAGCCTCTGAGATACGGAAAACCCCCAAACCTTACCTCATAGAAGCGATGACTTTCAGAATGAGAGGTCATGAAGAAGCCTCTGGAACCAAATATGTACCTAAGTCTTTGATGGAGAAATGGTCTAAATTGGATCCTATCGAAAACTATGAAAACTTCCTTCTCGAAGGGAAGGTCATCAATAAAAAGCTAATAGAGGATATTAAAAACCGCATTACTGCAAAAATCAATCTTGCACTGGAAATAGCGTATAGTGAAAGCCTACCTGAAGCAAATGTTGAATATGAACTATCTGCCATGTATGCAGATCACCAACCGGATATCATAACTCCTGAGACAGATAAAACCACATCCAAAAGATTTGTTGATGCCATATCCGATGGACTCAGACAAAGCATGGAGAAACACGAGAATTTGATCTTCATGGGGCAGGACATAGCTGAGTATGGAGGTGTTTTTAAAGTCTCCGAAGGATTTGTTGATAAATTTGGAAAAGAGAGGGTAAGAAATACTCCTTTATGTGAGTCGGCAATTATTGGAATAGGTTTGGGATTGGCAATTAAAGGACAAAAATCGGTTATAGAAATGCAATTTGCTGATTTTGTAACCAGTGGTTTTAACCAGATCATTAACAATCTGGCAAAATCACATTATCGCTGGGGCCAAAACGCGGATGTGGTGATCAGAATGCCAACTGGGGCAGGTGTATCTGCAGGCCCATTCCATTCACAATCCAATGAAGCCTGGTTTTTTCATACTCCCGGGTTAAAAATAGTTTATCCTTCAAATCCTTATGATGCAAAAGGCCTTTTGGCCGCGGCCATCAATGATCCCAACCCTGTATTGTTTTTTGAACATAAAGTTTTGTACAGATCAATTTCGCAGGATATTCCTGACGATTATTATACTGTAGAGATTGGCAAAAGTCAATTAATAACCGAGGGGTTTGAAATATCGATCATCACCTATGGTGCAGGGGTACATTGGGCAAAGGAAATTATTGCTGATAAAAAGTTATCGGCAGACATCCTTGATTTAAAAACACTTTTACCTTGGGACAAAGAAGCCGTTGAGCATACTACAAAGAAGACCAACCGCGTTTTAATTTTACATGAAGATTGTTTAACAGGAGGCATAGGGGGGGAAATTTCTGCATGGATCGGAGAGAACTGTTTTGAGCATTTGGATGCTCCGGTGATAAGAGTAGCCAGCCTTGACACAGCCGTGCCATTCTCTCCACCCTTAGAGAAAAATTTCCTTCCAAAAGACCGCCTGGCTGATAAAATTGATGAATTATTGAATTATTGATTAATTTAGAAGGATTTATTAGCGGTTTGGGCTTGAGAAATTGATGTAATTTTGGAAACACTTTATAAGTATTCTATAAATAAATTTCCTGAAGGATCATATTT
>CBDVAV010000076.1:0-11079 GCA_965372055.1 uncultured bacterium
TATAATATTAAAACAGATTTTTTATGTTTTTGATCAGTTGTTGGTATTCAGTTGCCAGTTGTCAGAATTAACCCTGCTAGAAAATTCTTGAAACTCGAAATTTGAAACTTGAAACCCGAAACTTCAAACCCGAAATTAATAGCCATCCATCACAAAATGGATATAAACACTTATTTAATGGATGTTAAAATAAAAATATTTCTAACTTTAAGATTCTACAAATCAAAAATCATAAAATGAAAAGCATTATAAAAACCATTAAACATCTACTTCTAGCGCTAGTTGTTCTTTCCTTCAATTCCTGTGGACTTGAAAATGAGAAAGCAACCGATAATAAACTCTCTATAGAGTTTGAAAAGTACACCTTGGAAAATGGACTTCAAGTTGTATTGCACCAAGACAGATCTGACCCCATTGTCTCTACTGCCATACTATACCACGTTGGGTCAAACCGCGAAGTAAAGGGAAGGACTGGATTTGCCCATTTGTTTGAACACATGCTGTTTCAGGAATCTGAAAACGTGGGACAGGATCAATTCTTTAAAAAAATACAGGATGCTGGCGGAACTTTAAACGGAGGAACCTGGCAAGATGGCACTATCTATTATGAAGTGGTGCCTAAAAGTGCCCTTGAAATGGTGATGTGGATGGAATCGGATCGCATGGGATATATGATCAATACCGTTACAGAATCCGCCTTTGTCAATCAACAGGAAGTTGTTCAAAATGAAAAGAGACAAAGAGTTGACAATAATCCTTATGGGCATACAAATTGGGTGATCGATAAAAATATTTTTCCTGATGGCCACCCTTATAACTGGCAAGTGATCGGTGAATTGGTAGATTTACAAAGTGCCAGTGTTGCCGACGTAAAGGAATTTTACAGCAAATTTTACGGGGCCAATAATGCCACATTGGTACTGGCAGGTGATTTTGAAACAGAAGATGCAAAAGCCCTAATTGAAAAATATTTTGGAGAGTTAACAAGTAGCAATGAAGTGCCCCCTCTTGAAATCCAAAATGTAACGCTTAGCGAAACCAAACGACTTTATCATGAAGATAATTTTGCCAAAGCAGCACAACTAAATATGGTATGGCCATCTGTTCAGCAATATCATCCCGACCAATATGCCCTTGATTTTTTAAGTGAGCTGATTTCTGATGGAAAGAAAGCCCCGCTTTATAAAGTGTTGGTCAAAGAAAAGGAATTGACGTCCCAAACCAGGGCATTTAATAATTCCATGGAAATAGCCGGGAAATTCCAGATCAGGATCACGGCAAACTCTGGCAAGAACCTCAATGATATTGAGCAGGCGATTTTCACAGCCTTTGAAAGATTTGAAACTGAAGGGGTTACTGATCGTGATCTTGAAAGGGTGAAAGCAAAGACTGAAACCAACTTTTACAACGGTATCAATAGTGTTCTGGGCAAATCATTTCAATTGGCCAGTTATAATACTTTTGCCGGTGATCCTGGTTTCATTACCCAGGATATTGAAAATATACAGTCTGTTACCAAGGAAGATGTAATGAGGGTTTACGAAACTTACATTAAGGACAAACCTTACGTGATCACCAGTTTCGTACCCAAAGGAGAGATTGATATGATCGCTGAGAACTCGGAAATGGCAAATGTAGTGGAGGAAGAAATAAAAGAGAACGTCGAGAAACAAGTTACCGAGGCGGAAGAGGAAATTCAAAAAACTCCATCAAAAATTGACCGATCAATTGAACCCGAACAAGGGGCTGCCCCAGAACTGAGAATACCTGAGTCATGGAAAGCTGAATTATCAAATGGTCTTCAAGTGCATGGCATAGAACACGCTGAACTTCCTTTGGTGCGGTTTAATCTGGTTATTAAGGGAGGGCATTTGCTGGATTCCAAAGAAAAAGTGGGAGTTGCCAATCTGATGACAGACATAATGATGGAAGGCACTGTAAATAAAACACCCGAAGAATTGGAGGAAGAAATTGATTTGCTCGGTGCCAATATCAGTATGTTTACCAGTAACCAATCAATAACAATCAGGGGGAATTCCTTGTCAAGAAATTTTGATAAAACTCTTGCACTGGTTGAAGAGATTCTCCTAGAACCAAGGTGGGACGAAGAAGAGTTTGAAAGGATCAAGACCTTGACCACGAACCTTATTAAAAGGCAAGATGCCAATCCAAATATTATTGCCACAAGTGCTTTCAACAGGTTACTTTACGGGGAAGACCACATGCTTGGACACCGAACCATTGGAACCGAAGAATCAGTCGAAAGCATTACATTAGATGACCTTAAAACCTTCTATAATAATTTCTTTTCCCCTGAAATCTCAAGATTTCACATTGTGGGCAATATCAATCAAGACTTGGCCATCAATGCCTTAAAAAGCCTGGAAAGCAAATGGGCAGCAAAGGCAGTCAAAATCCCTGAATACGCACTTCCGCCAAAACCTGACGATGCATCATTGTATTTTGTCGATATCCCGAATGCCAAACAAAGTGTGATCAGGATAGGGACATTGGGTTTGAAACGCACTGATCCGGATTATTATCCGGCAGTAGTGATGAACTATAAATTGGGGGGATCTTTTAACGGTAACGTGAACCTTATCCTTCGGGAAGAAAAAGGATATACCTATGGCGCACGAACTTTCTTTGGTGGAAGCGATATTGTTGGAAAGTTTACTGCCTCTTCCAGTGTCAGGACGAATGTGACCTATGAATCTGTACAAATATTTAAGGAGGAGATTGAGAAATACAGAGAAGGAGTCAATGAACAAGACCTTGATTTTACCAAAAATGCTATGATCAAATCCAATGCCAGGCGGTTTGAAACCCTTAATTCACTGTTGAATATGATCCAGGTTAAAAGTGCTTATAATTTAGATGACGATTACATCAAGCAGGAAGAGGATATCATTAGGGGTATGACCCTGGAGAGGCATAAGGAATTGGCCCAAAAATATCTCGATCCCGATAAGATGGTATACTTGGTTTCGGGTGATGCCGCTACCCAATTCGATAGATTTAAGGATGCGGGGTTTGATAATCTACTACTAATTGACAAAGATGCCAATCCAGTGGATATACCGATAAAGGTAGATGTTGTTAGATAAGGATTGACAATATTAAAAAGAGGCTATCTCAAAAGTAACTTATCGTCATTACCCGACCGTGTCTGCAGCAGGCAGGCTTGATCGGGTAATCCTATTCAGCTCATTAACATATGGATTCCCGCTTCCGCGAGAATGACGCCAGAATCTACTTTTTAGATGGCCTCTAACTTTTTTATTGGGTAATGCCCAAGGCCTCCAGTCCTTGCTCGAATACAATATCCCTGGGAATCCCCTGTTCTGAAATCCTATCCAATTCTGCTTGGAGGTCATCTTTTACCATTCCCATTTCATCGAATAGCTGAACGGTTGCTTCATAATCGCCATCCCCCTGTAGAGTTAATATCTTTTCTGATAGGGCTGTCATTGCCTTCTGAAAGTTTTCAAAGTTAACCCTGAATGCGCCATCCTCACCTTTGCTAAACGCCTCCATTTGCTTGAAAAAGTTAAACCTGATCATGTTTGCTTGTCCGTGGGCGCTGGAAACCCCAAACCTCACCGAGCGGAATATCCCAGCCAAAAAGGTCACGTAATAGTCCATCAGCTCACCTTCCACTTCTCCTTTTTCATGTAGTTGGGTTACCATGTACAAGCCCAGAATGTCAGCTTTTCCTTCTTCTATCGCGGAGGATTTTTCCTTAAGTGCTTCCCTCACCGTACCCTTTCCAGTGATGGTGTTTTTAATACCAAGTCCATGTGCTACTTCGTGGAACATGGTGTTGGCAAAGAAAGCATCAAATGTTACATGTTGTCTTTGATCCTCTGCTATTAAAAGTTGTGATATTGGCACCATTATCTTATCAAACTTGGCCTGCATGGCATTTTTAAGCTGTAACCTCCTTGAGCCTTTAGCCAACTGGACTTCTTCATCATTGGGCAGGTTGATGGCAATTGTTTTACTCCCGGCATTGCCATTACCGGCATAGTATATCACATCGTAGGCATTTACTTCTGAATCCCTGCCGGGCTTATCTTGCTTATATTTTTCCGCAACAGGAAGCCCTTCCTGCAACTCAGGCAGAAAATCTATGTACTTGGCCAATCGCTCGCTCCATGATTTATCTTTTATTAATACATAAGCCTCATGGGCAGCTTATAATTGTACAATTGATCTTCATATACTTCGATAGGGCCAATTACCAGTTCCAAGGTATTGTTTTTCATATCCATCCACGCCATATCACTTTGCTGATAATCATCATCCAAAAAGGCATCGGCACGTAATAAAAGATAGTTTTTAAAGCCTTCGTCCTCTGCTAACTCGGCAGCTTCCAGAAGTAATTCGGAAGCCCTGGTCACTTCTTCAGCAAATTCCTCATGATATGGAACTGTATATAAATTGCCAGACCCGTCTCGTTTAACAAAAGTGTAAAGGCTGGATTTAGCTTGATCCTCGAAAGCCTCAAATTCTTCGGCAGTCATATCTTCGGGATAAAAGAGGGCGCCCTTTGGCTTCTCACCCACACCTTCTAAAAATGGCTCATCCCCCCTCAACCTGTCCCATGGGCCATAATTAACCTCAAAATATTGTTTAGTAACTTCATCGGCATCCCCCGACAAAAATGTTTCCCTTTTACCATAAGCTTCCTTCCAATAAAGGTCGTCCATGATTTGGGCTGCCTCAATCAATATCGGTATCATTTTTTGCTGGTTTGGGGTCAATGCGCTCAAATCAGCAGTAAGTTTGAATGAGGCATATTCGTTTAGTTTCATGCCAAGGCCGTTTTCTGTTGTGGTAGCTTCCTGTTCATTTTCAGTATCTTGTTTGGCTTCACAAGCCAAAAAAAGAAAAGCAATGATGGTGTAGTATTTCAATGTTTTTTTCATTTTCTTATCTTGAATAATTTTATTGCGGTAATCTACAAATTTTAGAAAATTGTGATTGCCAAACCATTAAACTGTTAATTAAATTTCGATTATTAAAGCAGAAAACCCATAAGGTTATTGAATAGATATACACTATGTTCAGTTTAAGAAGAGCTTTATCCGTAAATGAATTATTAAGGGAAAAACAGAAAGATTATCGCAATGTTGTGATCATGCAAATTGTGATCGTGGTAAGCGGACTGTTGATGTCAGAGTTTTTATCAAAAGAAAGCAACCCTCAAGTTCGCAAACTGGTAATTAGCATTTTCTCTGGTTTTGGTGCTGTTTACTCATTTTTGTTATGGGACATGTTGCGAAATTTCACCAACCAACAATGGTTGATCAAGCTTATTCTAATAGTATTATCAGCCATTGTTATTACGGGGATATTGGGTGAATTCCCCTATTACCAGATAATAGAAATCAATAACCGGCCTCTTTATCTTTTCATTCTGCATGGTGCATTGTTTCCTATTGAAGTTACCATCATCGGATTTGCAATAAGGGATATCTTTAGCGGAAAAGTGCTATCTCCTGACAAACTTTGGGGAGCTGCATGCATTTACCTGATGATAGGAATTTCATTCGGTAGTTTATATGATTTAATATCCATTTTGAACCCTTCAAGTTTAGGGGTAAAATTAGAATTGGGAATGCCCAGTTATACTGAAAATATCTACTACAGTTTTAATATACTCGGAGGCCTGGATACTGCATACCCAAATCCTATCAGGCTGGTTAGAAACATTGGTGTGATCGAAGCAGTCTGGGGCAACCTGTTTGTCATCCTGATCATTGGGAAACTTCTTACTATGCCTAGAAAATCAAAGAAAAAGGGTAAAAAGGATCAGAATTCATTAAAATAGACGTTACTCCCTTATTAAAGGCAAGGTTTTTAATCAAATTCATTTACTTTGCGGCAAAATTTCAATTTTTTTTATGGTAAAGATTTTCTTCAGCATTCTTACAATTTTTTTCGCCCAAATATTATCAGCACAAGATGATTATCTCTCTCTGTTCAGAAAAGGATTCTTTTATCTTGAAGTCGATGACATAAGGGCCATTGAGCTTCTTAGTCAGGCTATTTCCATTGACTCTACCAGTGCAGAACCATATTTTTATAGAGGGATAGCCAATTATAAGGCCGGGAAGTATCGTAGTTCAATTAGGGATTTCGAAAAGGCGTCTGCTATAGACACTTCATTAAGCCGAGTGTATGCACTTAAATCATTTGCACATAGGAAGATGGGCGAAACTGAACAGGCAGTTCAAAGTTTCAATAAATTCCTTAAAAATGCAGAATCTGATAGTTCAGCTTATTATTACACTACCAGGGGAAATCTTAAAATTGAGAACAATGACTATAACGGGGCAATTGAAGATTTTATGCAGGCTTCTGAATTAGACCCCGGGAATGAGAAAGTTTACTACTATCGCTTCCTTGCCAACTACAAAATTGGTGAATACCGAATTGCCTTAAATGAGATCGATAGGCTCATTGAGTTAAACCCTGATTTTTACGGCTACTATTTATACCGGGGGAATACAAAATTAGCCCTGGGTGATTTTAAAAATGCCAATGATGATTACAGCAAATCGATCCAACTCAATGATAGAAATGCCGATGCCTATTATTTAAGGGGAATCATCAGTGACACATTACGGCAATTTAATACTGCCATCGAAGACTACAGTAAAGCAATTATTTTAAAGCCTGAAGAAGGTACTTATTATTCCAAAAGAGGAAATACAAAAATGCAATTAGGCAACAAGGATGGTGCTTGCCTCGACTGGACCATAGCGGGAGAGTTTGGATATTATAAAGATTTCGATAAGATCAAAAAAGTTTGCCAATAGTCCTATTTAATTGAAATAATTGGCGCAAATTTACATTCCCGATTTAATTTTTAAACTAAAATATTTAAGCTATGGACAATAGAAAATTTTTACCAATACTATTAGTAGGTGGGATAGCCCTAATAGTAATTGTAGCGCTATCCAACAGTATTTTCCTAACCATCCAGGCCGGTGAAGCCGGTGTGATATTCAGAAAGTTCAGTGGAGGTCTTGACAAGGAAAATGTTTATCAACAGGGGTTTCAAGTAATTGCCCCATGGAACACCATGTTTGTATACAATATCAAGCAACAAACTGCCGAAGAATCAATGGATGTACTTGATAAAAATGGTCTTTCAATTAGTGTCGATGTTACCGTGAGATTCAATCCTATGCCCAATAAAATTGGTTATGTGCATGAAAAATTTGGAAAGGCATACATCAACGTTTTAGTGGTCCCTGAGGTAAGATCTACGGTTAGACAAGTAATGGGCCGTTTTGCCGCTGAAGAAATTTACTCTACAAAAAGATCGGAGGTTGAAACAGCTATTGTTAGTGAAACAACAGAGGTATTGAGTCACGAGGACAATAATATCGTCATGAGAGCGCTGCTCATTCGATCAATCAACCTTCCCGACCAAATTAGAAATGCCATTGAAAGCAAATTGCAACAGGAGCAGGAAGCATTAGCTTACGAGTTCAGGTTGGATAAAGAAAAAAGTGAAGCAGAAAGAAAAAGGATTGCCGCCGAAGGTGAAGCAGCGGCCAATGCAATTATCAACAGTAGTTTAACCACCGCATTACTTAAAATGAGAGGGATCGAAGCCACCACCGCACTGGCTTCCAGTCCAAATGCGAAGGTTATTGTAATCGGTAGTGGGAAAGATGGATTGCCATTGATACTTGGAAACAATTGATCTATTACATGATTAAATTTTTTCTGCTGCTTCTGCCATTTTCTATCTGAATTTTAGTAGATTATGTGTCAAATAAATATCAAAAATAAACCATAAGAAAATGTCAGAGATTGCGAATATATCTATTGATGGAAATAGTTATGAGTTGCCGATCGTGGAAGGTACAGAACATGAAAAGGCTGTTGATATAGGAAAGTTGAGAGGGATAAGTGGCATTATTACCATTGATCCAGGATTTAAAAATACAGGTTCGACTAAAAGTGCCATTACTTTTCTTGATGGTGAGAAAGGGATTTTAAGATACCGAGGTTATCCAATTGAACAATTGGCGGAGAAATCCACATTTCTTGAAGTTTCATATCTGCTCATATATGGTGAATTGCCAACAGAATCCGAGTTTGCTCAATTCTCGAAGCAGGTGACCCGGAGAAGCATGGTGCATGAAGACATCAAGAACATTCTTATGGGATTCCCTTCGAATGCCCACCCCATGGGTGTTTTATCATCGCTTGTCAGTTCTTTAACTGCTTTCTATCCCCAATCATTGGATCCACACAGAGCTAAAGAACTAATTAACCTGAGTATTCTCCGTATCCTGGCCAAGCTGCCTCCGATAGCTGCCTGGACATTTAAAAATAAAATTGGCCAGCCATTTATTTATCCAGACAACAGCCTGGGTTATGTCGAGAATTTCATCAATATGATGTTCAAGGTGCCAACCGAAGAATATACCGTTGATCCCGTGGTGACAAATGCACTTGACAAACTTTTAATATTGCATGCTGACCATGAGCAGAATTGCTCTACATCAACGGGGAGATTGGTTGGATCTTCACAAGCCAGTTTATACTCTTCGCTATCAGCTGGGATAAATGCACTTTGGGGACCATTGCACGGTGGCGCTAACCAGGCAGTGATTGAAATGCTGGAGAACATCAAAAATGATGGCGGTGATACAGATAAGTGGATAAATAAAGCCAAAGATAAGAATGATACATTTCGACTAATGGGGTTCGGACATAGGGTATACAAGAATTTTGATCCGAGGGCAAATATAATCAAGAAAGCTGCTGATGGTGTTCTTGCCAAACTGGGTGTTGACGATCCCATCCTGGAAATCGCCAGGCACCTCGAAGAGGTTGCATTAAGAGACAGCTATTTTGTCGAAAGAAAACTTTATCCGAATGTTGACTTCTACTCTGGTATAATTTACCGCGCTCTCGGTATTCCGGTTGAAATGTTTACCGTGATGTTTGCCCTCGGCAGGTTGCCCGGCTGGATTGCCCAGTGGAAAGAGATGACAGAAAATGCAGAACCCATAGGGAGGCCAAGGCAAATTTATACTGGTTATAATGACAGGGCCTATGTCGACATAAACAGCCGATAGTTGATGGATTTAAAAAGTCGATTCCTGGATGCTGTAACCCGCTCAAAAGAACTACCGGAGAAACCAGGTAATAATGATCTGCTTAGCTTGTATGCATTATACAAACAAGCAAACGAAGGTGATGTATCCGGCGACAGGCCTCAAAGATTCGATTTCAAGGAAATTGCCAAATATGATGCCTGGGCGAAACTAATGGGAAAACCCAATGAAGAAGCCATGGAGGAGTATATTGCATTAGTAGAAAAACTAGAATCCAACTCTTAGACATTCATCCTCTGATGAGGGTCTTCTATCAGCCAACCATCGAAAAACACCCCTTTCTTAGCAAGGATGACTCCAAACATGCAATAAAAATCCTCAGACTTAAAAGGGGGGATAAAATAGAAATTGTTGATGGGAAAGGTAAATATTTTGAAGCTGAAATATCCGATCCCGATCCTAAAAAATGCAATGTCAAAATTATTGATGAAGGTAATTTCCCTCCAAAATTATTCTATATCCACATTGCCATTGCTCCTACCAAAAATATTAACCGCATTGAGTGGTTTGTAGAAAAATCGGTTGAGCTTGGAATTGATGAAATCACATTTTTAAAATGTGATAGTTCAGAGCGGGAACATATACGGTTAGATAGGATAGAGAAAAAGGCAATCAGTGCCATGAAGCAATCCAGAGCAGGATATTTGCCCAAGATTAATGATATCATAAATTTTAATGACTTTGTTGGATCGAGTGAATTGCCAGATGATAAATTTATTGCTTATGTTGGCGATTCCAATACTCTTTTGATCAACTATGCCGTGCCTGAAAGAAATTATTGTATTCTGATTGGCCCAGAGGGGGATTTTTCTAAACACGAAATTGATGAAGCGAATAAAAATGGTTTTACATCGGTTAGTCTTGGAAATACAAGGATGCGGACTGAAACTGCTGGTATAGCTGCTTGTCACATTTTAAACCTGATCCAACAAAGCAATAAATAAGTGGCTTTCAGTTACATCTGGATTGGGTTCTTTCTGGTCGCTTTCGTGAATAGAATCGCCAGATTATTCTTCTTCGCAAGCCCCGACTTGATATAAATTTGGACAATGACGAAAATCATCTTTAAAACACCATTATTAATTCTTAAATTGATCCATCCAAACCCAAAAACGTAAAGCTATGAGGACCCAGATTACAATCCTTTCTTTGATATCATTGCTAGCCTTTAACAGCTATGCCCAGGAATCAGTAAAACTTGATCTCAATACTTCCCTGGAAAAAATATTGAACCCAGGAGAAAGCCATAATTATACTTTAAAACTTAAGAGTGATCAATTTGCCATGCTCACCATTACCCAAGATGGAATTGACTTAATGATCACCGTTTATGATCCTGATGATGAAAGTATTGAAGATTTTGATAGCCCAAATGGAGGATATGGAGAAGAAAAGGTAACCTTGGTATCCAAGAAACAAGGAAATTATCGGTTTGAAGTTAAGCCATTGCATGAAACTGACAAAGCAGGTAATTATCACATTAAAGTAAATAGGATTGAGCCGGTAGCTGCAACAAAAGATGGCAAGGTTGACCAACTCTTCGCCGTCTGGGACCAAAATGATGTTCCTGGGGCTTCGGTTGCAATTGTAATGGATGGTGAAATTATTTATTCAAAAGGTTACGGTAGTGCAAACCTGGAGTACAATATTGCAAATCAGCCAAACACAGTATTTCATATTGCTTCTGTCTCAAAGCAATTTACTGCTTTTGCGATTACTATGTTGGCTGATCAGGGTAAGCTGTCATTGAATGATGACATTAGAAAACACCTTCCGGAAATCCCGGATTTTGGCTATCTCATCACAATAAGACATTTAATCCACCATATCAGTGGTTTGCGTGACCAGTGGAACCTCTTGGCATTGGCAGGGTGGCGGCTCGATGATGTAATTACCAAAGACCATATTCTGAAACTTGTCAGCAAACAGC